>JAHEGF010000037.1 GCA_024645155.1 Phyllobacteriaceae bacterium
GTCTTCACTGCACCCGGAATTTTCCTATCTTCCGCGCAAGTTCAAGATCGCGGTGACGGGCGCCAAACGCGACCGCGCCGCCATCCAGGTGCATGACATCGGCCTCCAGCTGAAACGCGGCGCCGAAGGCAGGCTGGGTTTTGCCGTCTATATCGGCGGTGGACAGGGGCGGACCCCGATGATTGCCAAAATGGTGCGCGATTTCCTGCCGGAGCAGGATCTGTTGTCCTATGTCACTGCGATTCTCCGGGTCTATAATCTGCACGGCCGCCGCGACAACAAGTACAAGGCGCGCATCAAAATCCTTGTGCACGAAACAGGAACCGAAGAACTGACCCGGCAGATCGAGGCGGAGTGGCAGGCACTTCGCGAAGGCGACCTGAAGCTGCCGGACCGCGATGTACGCGCCATCGAAAGCTATTTCGCGAAACCGTCGCTGCAGGATCGCCCCGAGGGCATTGCGGTTCTCGGCAAGGCGATGGATGCCGACCCGGCCTTTGCCCGGTGGGTCCGCCAGAACACTGCCGACCACCACAATGATGACTATGCGATCGTCACGATCTCGCTGAAGGCGACGGGTGCGGCACCCGGTGATGCCAGCGCTGACCAGATGGATGCGGTCGCGGCCATCGCCGAACGTTACTCCAGTGATGAATTGCGGGTCAGTCACGAACAGAACCTGGTGTTGCCGCATGTTGCGCGTGCCGATCTGCATGCCGTTTACAAGCTGCTGGTTGCCCAGGAACTGGCGACCGCAAATGCCGGTCTGATCACCGATATCATCGCCTGCCCGGGTCTCGACTACTGCGCACTGGCGACTGCGCGGTCGATCCCGATTGCACAACAGCTCTCGCAGCGTTTCGCCTCACTGGAGAAACAGCGTTCGATCGGCCCGCTCAAACTGAAGATCTCCGGCTGCATCAATGCCTGCGGCCATCACCATGTCGGACATATCGGAATCCTGGGCGTCGAGAAGAAAGGCACCGAACTGTACCAGCTGACACTCGGCGGATCGGGAGACGAAAACACGTCGATCGGCTCGATTACCGGCCCGGGCTTTTCAGCGAGCGAAATCGTCGATGCAGTGGAAACAGTGGTCGAGACCTATCTTGGCCTGCGCACCGGCGACGGCGAAAGTTTCATCGAAGCCTACCGGCGCATCGGGCCTGCTCCCTTCAAGGAGGCGCTTTATGGCGACACCGCAAAAGCTGCCTGACCGCAACCGCGACACGATTGAAGAAGCCTCGGCTCTGGAAGCCCGCTACGGCCATCTGGAGCCGGAACTGATCATCGAGCTTGCCACAGAGCAGTTCTTCCCTGACCAGATTGCAGCCGTATCCTCTTTTGGAACGGGTTCTGCAGTGCTTCTGCACATGATTTCTGAAATCGATCGGTCTCTTCCGATCATGTTTCTTGATACCGGGAAACATTTCGCCGAGACACTCGATTTTCGCGATCAACTCGCCGATCATCTCGGACTGACCGGCGTCACGGTTATCAAGCCTGATGAAACAGTTCTGACCGCCATCGATGGCAGTGGCAGTCTGCACAAGTCGGATACCGGCCGGTGCTGCGCAATCCGCAAGGTTGAACCGATGGCACGGGCCATCGAACCATGGCGCGCGTGGATTACCGGACGCAAGCGCTATCAGGCTGAAACACGCACAATGCTGCCAGTCTTCGAAGTGGTCGGTTCGCGTATCCGCATCAACCCGCTCGCCGGGTGGCGGCCTGGCGACATGGCCGACTATGCAAAAGTCCATGACCTTCCGGTCCATCCCTTGCGCGCCTATGGCTACCTGTCGATCGGCTGCCTGCCATGCACGGAACCGGCCAGACCCGGCGACGGTGAACGCAGCGGACGCTGGGCCGGACTGGCAAAAACCGAGTGCGGCATTCATCTGTCCGGTCTTGAACAATCCCTAACCTCATCCTCCCTATAGGCTTGTCGATGTCAGTACCTGTTGAAAACGGCCAAAGCCGCATCTGGAGCCCCAACGGGTTCCTGGACAATGATTGGGTCCCAGCTCCAGCGGACCGCGCCGTGCCCGATACCGGGAATTTCATCCTTCCCCTTTCAGGCTATGCCGCGCTATCCGAGCCGGATCGCTCTGCGATTGCGACGCGGGCGGGAGTTGCCGTCGAACCTGGTGACGACATCAGTCCACTGCTGCCGTATCTCGATCAGTTACCATTGATTGCACTGTCCTTTCCGGCATTTTCCGACGGTCGCAACTATTCGAAAGCATTCCTTCTCAGGGATCGTTACGGATACGGATCGATATTGCGGGCGACCGGCGAAATCCTGATCGATCAGGTCGAACTGCTGATCCGGGTCGGCTTTGACCAGCTTGAGATATCGCACGGGACCACGCTTCGACGCTTGGATGCCGGCCGAAGCGGTGGTGTCCGGAAATATACACAACCGGCTCAGCGGGCCGAAAACCCATCCGAAACCTATTCGTGGCGGCGCCTGCCCGCCGCCTGACAGTCAGGAAGTGTCATGAACAGCGAAATCGAAACTGACGTCCTGATTATCGGAGCCGGGCCGGTCGGGCTGTTTGCGGTTTTCGAACTCGGTCTGCTCGACCTGAAATGCCATGTCGTCGACATTCTCGACAGGGCGGGCGGTCAATGCACCGAGCTTTATCCGGAAAAACCGATCTACGACATTCCCGGCCTGCCCGAAGTTACCGGTCAGCAATTGGTATCGAACTTGCTGAAGCAGATCGCGCCGTTCGATCCACAGTTTCATTTCGGCCGCATTGTGTCAGGCGTGTCGCGCAAACCCGACGGTTCATTTGCGGTGACGACGGATGCCGGCGACCGGTTTGCCGCCAAGGTTGTCGTGATTGCTGCAGGCGGCGGTTCATTCCAGCCCAAGCGGCCACCGATTCCGGGCATTGAGGAATATGAAGGCGGCAGTGTCTTCTATGCGGTCCGTCAGATAGAGGCATTTCGCGACGAGGATGTCATCGTCGTCGGTGGCGGTGACTCGGCGCTTGACTGGACACTCAACCTTCACAAGGTCGCTCGGTCGGTAACGCTGGTGCACCGGCGGCCGGAGTTTCGCGCAGCACCGGACAGTGTCAATCAGATGACCGCGCTTCGCGAGACAGGAAAGATCGGCTTTGAGGTCGGACAGGTATCAGCATTAACCGGCAGAAATGGTGAACTGACTGCAGTTACGATAAAATCCGACGAGGGTGAGAAGACAATTGCGGCAACGAGGCTGCTGCCGTTTTTCGGACTAACCATGAAACTTGGTCCGGTGGCCCAATGGGGCCTCAATCTCGAGCGCAACCTGATCGCAGTCGATACGGAAAAATTCCAGACATCCGAAAACGGCATCTTTGCAATCGGCGACATCAACGCCTATCCGGGAAAGCTCAAGCTGATCCTGTCAGGTTTCCATGAAGCGGCGCTGATGGCACAGGAGGCCAAGCGCATCGTTGATCCCGATCAACGTGTGATTTTCCAGTACACGACATCTTCCACTGCGTTGCAGAAGAAACTGAAGGCCGCCTGACATGCATATCAACGTCACCGATCAAAAAGGCAAACGTCACCGGCTGGAAGCACTTCCAGGCTTCCGGGTAATGGAGATTATTCGCGACTGGGGGCTTGATATCAAGGCGGAATGCGGTGGAGCCTGCGCCTGTGCAACCTGTCATGTGCATGTCGGCGAACAATGGACCGGTTCGCTGATCGCGCCACTCGAAGAGGAAATCGACCGTCTCGATGAGGCCTTTGACGTCACCGCCGATTCGCGGCTGTCGTGCCAACTGATCATGAGTGAGGAACTCGACGGGCTGGAAGTGACACTGGCGCCGGGAACGGAAAAGGATCGCGCCGCGGCCTGATACCGCCTGATACGCTCCGGAATGCTGTCCCGGTACCTACGGACAGATCGAGATTGCTCCCGGTCATGGCGGTACCGGCGGTTGCGCGCAACGTGATGCGCTGATCACAAAAAAGCCCTATTGCTCCGGCTGTTTGCCGCGACCAATCGAGGGCTGAAATGTCGACAATCTCATTCAAGCGGCCACTGGTTTCTGACATACCTGTGGCGGTTGCCGTCACAGTGTGGCTACTGGTTACTGCCAATGCCACCTTCTGGACCAAGGGAATGTTGTATTTCGGCGCGCACCCGACGGCGCTTGCCGCGTTCGCTGCGGCCGTGATTGCGCTGCATGTCGCTGCATTCCTTTCGGTTTCGGTCAAGTACTTCATCAAGCCGTTTTACATTTTTGCCATTTTCGCTGCGGCTGCGGCATCATGGTATGCGGACAAGCTCGGCATCATCATCGACCGCACCATGATCGGCAATATCACGTCGACGACGGTCAACGAGGCCAAACACCTTCTCACCGGCCGCTTTGTGACCCATATGGTGATTTTCGGCGTGATACCGTCACTGGTAGTCGCCTGGGTTCGCATTGACCACAAGCCTTTTGGCCGGAAAGTGATGGAACACATTATCGTCATCGTGCCATGCTTATTGCTGGCCGGCGGCCTGGTGTTCCTCAAGTATCCCGGTTTTTCTTCGACCTTCCGCGAGCACCATGATCTTCTAGCAAGCCTCAATCCGGCGGCGCCGGTTGTGGCGGCGGTAAAATACGGGAAAACAATTAGCGCAGAGACGAATATCGTCGTCCAGGCGCTTGGTACCGATGCGCGGTATTCCGAGCCGGGAACTCATCCTGGCAAACCGCATGTGCTCGTGGTCGTTGCCGGCGAAACCGCTCGGGCGCAGGATTTTTCTCTCTACGGATACGAACGCGAGACAAATCCGGTCCTCAAGTCCCATGACAACGTGCTTACCTTTGCGGATACCACCAGTTGCGGAACATCTACGGCAGTTTCCCTGCCCTGCATGTTTTCTGCGTTCAAACGCACCGACTACAGCGACGCCAAAGGCAAGGGCACAGAAGGCCTGATCGAAGTCCTCAACCATGCCGGCATCAGCACCCAGTGGTGGGACGCAAACACGGGCAGCAAGGGTGTTGCCGCGCGAACTGTCGAGCTGACTTTTGCCAGCGGAGACGATCCACGCTTTTGCAGCAACGGAGAATGCCGTGACGACGTCCTGGTTGAAAAACTGAAACAGGAACTTCCGAAGGTAACCGGCAACACCGTTTTCGTGCTGCACCAGATCGGCAGCCATGGCCCGGCCTACTACATGCGCTATGTTGAAGAGACGGCTCCGTTCAAGCCGGACTGCCGGTCGAGCGACTTTGCCGATTGCAGCAAGGATGAAATCCGCAACGCCTATGACAATACCATTGCCTATACCGATAAAATACTCGGTGACATCATTGATGCATTGTCAGCCCGCCGTGATCATATCCTCGGCGCCATGATCTATGTTTCGGATCACGGAGAATCGATCGGCGAAAACGGGCTATACTTGCATGGTGCGCCGTGGTTCATGGCACCTGCCGAACAAACCCACGTACCTTTCCTGGCCTGGCTTTCGCCGGAACTTGTCATAGACGAGCAAACCGATATCGAGTGCCTGCGCGCGCGTAACACAGGCCCGCACTCGCATGACAATCTTTTTCATTCGGTCCTTGGAGCAATGGAAGTCGATACCGCGATCTACGACCAGTCACTCGACGTTTTTGCCGGATGCAGTGCGCATCGAGCCTCCCAATAGCCGGCGACAGCTGATCGGAAAACAGGCATCCGAACCCGATAGACTCCGGTGCCGGGTACGCATAAATTGCGCGCTTCGGAAACGCTCCAGGAAAGCCGGACGTAATGGTCACAGAACGTTTTGAAAGACGGCTGGCGGCAATCCTGGTGGCCGATGTCGTCGGGTATTCGAAGCTCATCAACACGGACGAGGAAGCAACGATAGCCGGTTTGAGCCGCCTGCTTACCGAGATCGTCAGACCGGGAATTGCAGAACGCGGCGGGCGGATATTCAAGCTTGTCGGGGACGGTGTTCTGGCTGAATTTCCCAGCGTCATCGAAGCCGTGCGTGCGGCCGCGGAGTTACAGCTTGCGCTCGCGGAGCGTAATGCAACAGCCGAAGGCGCGCAGCGGATCGAATTTCGCATCGGCGTGAATGTCGGCGACGTCGTTGTTGATGGCGACGATCTGCACGGCGACGGGGTTAATGTCGCTTCCCGCCTTGAAGCATTGGCTGAGCCGGGGGGCATCTGCATCTCTGCATCGGCCCATGAACAGGTTCGGGATCGAGCCGGGATATCATTCGAAGACATGGGCGAACAGCAATTGAAGAACATGGACCGGCCGGTGCGTGCATGGCGCTGGGTTCAGGAAACGCTGTCAGCCAAGGCGCAGCAAAAAGCGGCATCATTGCCGTTTGGAAAGCCGGCGATCGCTGTCTTGCCTTTCACCAACATGAGTGGTGATCGCGACCAGGAATATTTTGCCGACGGCATGGTGGAAGAGATCATCACCGGCCTTGCCCGGATACGCTGGCTGACGGTGATCGCACGCAATTCGTCATTTGCATACAAGGGGAAACCTGCGGATATGCGGCAGGTCGGCCGCGAACTTGCCGTGCGCTACGTCGTTGAGGGAAGCGTGCGCAAGGCCGGAAACAATGTGCGCATTACGGCACAGCTTATAGAGGCTGAAACCGGGGGGCATCTATGGGCAGATCGTTTTGACGGCACGCTTGAAGACGTTTTTGACCTTCAGGACCAGATAACGGCAGGCGTTGTCGCGGCCATTGAACCATCAGTACGTCACGCGGAGATCGAAAGGGCCAAACGCAAACGCCCCGGCAATCTCGATGCGTATGATCTCTACCTGCGGGCACTCGACCAATCCTATGTCTATACCCCTGCGGGACGGGACGCCGGACTGTCATTGCTTGATGCGGCAATTGCGCTTGACCCCGATTATGCCGAAGCGCACGGGGTTGCGGCTTTTTGTCTGCAGCAGCGCTACTTGTGGGGCGGACGGAAGGCGCAGGACCGGGTGGCTTCACTGGAACACGCGGAAGCGGTTGCGGCCGCCCGGACTGATGATGCCACCACGCTCGGTTTTGCGGCCCTGTCCCTGAGTGCTCTTGGCGGCCGCCACGACGACGCCCTGGTGATGGTCAACAGGGCGCTGGAACAAAATCCGAGTTCCGCCATCGCGCACAATGTAGGCGCGATAATCTACATGATACTTGGTCAGCCTGAAAAAAGCGCTGCGCACGCCGAAGCCTCGCTCAGGCTAAGCCCGTTTGATCCTTTGCGTCACATCGCAGAAAGCGCCCTGGCTGTGGCAAGTCTTGCGGCTGGTCAGAGCGAAGCCGCGCTGGCGCGCGTACGCCGGGCGCTGGAAGCCAATCCGGTTTTTACGCCCGGTCTGACCACACTTGCGCTTTGCATGGTGGCGCTTGGCCGGACCGATGACGCGCGTGCAACGGTCCGCAGGATACTTGAGATCGCACCTGACACGCGGCTGGAAACGCTGCACGAGCGCTACCTGTTCGCCAACGGACTTGGTATCGATCGCGTTATCGCTGATCTGCGTTCCGCCGGACTGCCGGAATGAGGCGTTGTTTGGCGCCAGTCAATAACAGTCTGGAGCCGGAAAACTGTAATCAGACATCCAGATTGGCGACGCTTAGCGCATTTTCCTGGATGAATTCACGCCGTGGCTCGACATCGTCGCCCATCAGCCGGGCAAACAGGCTGTCGGCGTCGGTGGCATCCTGAACGCGAACCTGCAGCAGTGAGCGCGCATTGGGATCAAGTGTGGTTTCCCAAAGCTGTTCGGCATTCATTTCGCCGAGGCCCTTGTAGCGCTGCAGCGATATCCCCTTCCGCCCTGCCGCAAATACCGCTTCAAGCAGCGCCAGCGGACCGGTGATGGTATGGACCGCATCCTTGATCATCAACTCGGACGGCTTGGCATAAATTTCCTGAAGATGGTCGGCATTGCGGTCGAGCGCTCGCGCATCGGCGGATTCAATCAGGTTCATGTCGAGATGAACGGCGTCCTTGACGCTGCGCACAGTGCGTTCGAATACGAAGCCGTTCGGCGTGCCGTCTTCACCGAGCGGCGAGGCCAGCCGGCCCTGCCAGCCGCGCTCCGTCTCCTCGGAAACAAAATCAAGTCGCCGCGCCACATATGCAGCACTTTCGGTGGCGCGTTGCTGTTCGCCGATAATTGCCGGATCGAGAACTCCGGCTATTGCCGCCTGTTCAACGACCGACCGGTTATAGCGCGTGTGCAGACCCTGCAGCAAAGTGCGCACGATCAGCGCGTTGTCGACGACGGTTCTCAGATCCGCTCCGGCGATCACCTCACCGCCGGAAAGGCGCAGCGATGCGCCCTCAAGCCCGGTTTCGACGAGGTAATCCTCGAAGCCGCGCTCATCCTTCAGGTATAGCGAGGATTTGCCGCGTGTCACCTTGTAGAGCGGCGGCTGGGCAATATAAAGATGGCCGCCTTCGATCAATGACGGCATCTGGCGGAAGAAGAAGGTCAGCAGCAGGGTCCGGATATGGGCACCGTCAACATCGGCGTCGGTCATGATGATGACCTTGTGATAGCGCAGTTTTTCCAGATTAAATTCATCGGGCCCGATGCCGGTTCCCAGGGCCGTGATCAGCGTTCCGATCTGGTCCGAGCCAAGCATGCGGTCAAACCGGGCACGCTCGACATTCAGGATCTTGCCGCGCAGCGGCAGGATCGCCTGGTTTTCCCGGCTGCGCCCGCCCTTTGCCGATCCACCGGCGGAATCTCCCTCGACGATGAAAATCTCGGATTTTGCCGGATCGCGCTCCTGGCAATCCGCCAGCTTGCCTGGAAGCGAGGTAATGTCGAGTGCGCCCTTGCGGCGGGTGAGTTCGCGTGCCTTGCGGGCGGCCTCTCGTGCAGCCGCCGCCTCAACTACCTTGCCAACAAGTATCTTGGCTTCGGAAGGATGTTCTTCAAGCCAGTCTGACAATGTCTGGTTGACGAGGCCCTCGACGACCGGACGCACTTCGGACGATACCAGCTTGTCCTTGGTCTGCGAGGAGAACTTTGGATCGGGCACCTTGACCGACAGAACCGCTGTCAGGCCCTCGCGGCAATCGTCACCGGTGAGCGACACCTTTTCCTTCTTGCTCAGGCCTGAAGCATCCGCGTAGCCGGTTATCTGCCGTGTCAATGCGCCGCGAAAGCCGGCGAGATGGGTGCCGCCGTCGCGCTGCGGGATATTGTTGGTGAAGCACAGCACGTTCTCGTGGTAGGAATCGTTCCACCACATTGCAACTTCGACGGTGGTTCCGTCACGCTCGCCACGAATGACGACCGGCTTCTCGATCAGCGGTTTCTTGGCGCGGTCAAGGTAGCGCACAAAGGCTTCCAGGCCGCCCTCATACATCAGCTCATCGCAGCGAATGTCGGCGTGACGCTTGTCGGTCAGGACAATGCGGACACCGGAATTCAGGAATGCGAGTTCACGCAGCCGATGTTCGAGCGTGCCATAGTCAAACTCGGTCATGGTGAAGGTTTCGGTCGATGGCAGGAATGTCAGCTCGGTTCCCGATTGGGAACCTGCATCGCCCGTCTCCTTGAGCGGGCCATCGGCCACACCATTGGTAAACGAAATCTCGTGGATCCTGCCGGCACGGCTAATTTTCAGCTTTAACCACACCGAAAGTGCATTGACCACCGAAACGCCGACGCCATGCAGGCCGCCCGATACCTTGTAGGAATTCTGGTCGAATTTGCCGCCGGCATGAAGTTGAGTCATGATGACTTCGGCTGCAGAAACACCTTCGGAATGCATGTCGGTTGGAATGCCGCGGCCATTGTCGGTAACGGTGCAGGAGCCGTCCGGGTTAAGTGTAACGGTGACTAGCGTGGCATGCCCTGCCAATGCCTCGTCGATGGCGTTGTCCACCACCTCGTAGACCATGTGATGCAGTCCCGATCCATCATCGGTATCGCCGATATACATGCCGGGGCGCTTGCGCACCGCATCGAGACCCTTGAGGACCTTGATGGACTCTGCGCCGTATTCGGACTGCGTTTCCCCGTTTTCGGGGCCGGTATCTGGCTTATCAATCATGGACTGCCGTATCTTTCACCACTGGACTGGATTGCGCATCACGGTTTGTTCCGGTCTTGCGCACGTGCTTTCAACCCCTCATGCCGGACCCCTGATCATTCCTCGAATCAGAACCGGTACAATGAGCCAGATATAGGGTTTTTTGCCTGTAAAACCAAACAAAACAGGTATTTGGCAGTGCGATTTACCGCGATAAACGAAAACCGGTACGGATTGCCCTGCACAAACCGTCCTGTTGCGCCTATATCTGGTCTGAAGCGCAAGGAACGGCCTTGATGGATACAAAGCCAGCACCATTCATTCCACCGGCTCCAAAGCCGCGTGAGGGTATTCCCGGCATATTCAGGGTGATGCGGACAGTTTACCGCAATCCGCTCGAATTGTGGGGCGAACCGTCGTATAATGAGCGGTATATCCATACGAAATTTCTCAATGAACGCACCCTGATCGTCAACGATCCGGGCTTGATCCGCCATGTGCTGGTCGACAATGTCAAGAACTACCGCATGGCGACCATCCGGCAGATGATATTGCGGCCCATTTTGCGCGATGGGCTGCTGACTGCCGAAGGACCGGTCTGGAAACGCTCGCGCAAAGCCATTGCACCGGTGTTTACACCACGCCATATCGACGGCTTTGCCCAGGTGATGCTCGACCAGACGCGCTTATTTGCAAAACGCTACGAGACCGGTGACGGTTTCCATGACATTTCACGCGACATGACCGAGCTGACCTTCGAGGTGCTGTCGGCGACGCTTTTTTCCGGCGAAATCGTCGCTGGCGAGACGGAATTTGCCGATGAGGTCGACCGTCTGCTGTCTACCATGGGAAGGGTCGATCCGTTTGACCTTTTGAAGGCGCCGACCTGGCTGCCACGGCTGACACGGTTACGCGGCCACAAGACGCTGGTCTTTTTCCGCAACATCGTCGCCAACACGATGGCAGCGCGAAAGGCGCGGATGGACGAGGATCCCGACAGCGTTCCCGAAGATTTCCTGACGCTGCTTTTGCGGCAGCAGGGGGCCGATGGCCTGACGCGGGAGGAAATCGAGGACAACATTATTACTTTCATTGGTGCTGGCCATGAAACCACGGCACGGGCACTGGGCTGGACGCTCTACTGTCTTGCCAACGCGCCCGAGGAGCGTGAGCGTGTTGAAGCCGAGATCGACACCGTGACTGCATCCGATCGCGCTCCGGGGGAATGGCTCGCGAGCATGCCCTACACCCGCGCAGCCTTCGAGGAAGCGATGCGGCTCTATCCGCCCGCACCGTCAATCAACCGGGCTGCCATCAACGATGACCGCTGGCGCGACGTTGACATACCTGCAGGCAATACCGTGCTGATCATGCCGTGGACCCTGCACCGGCACCGCAAGTTGTGGGACCAGCCGGATGCCTTCATTCCCGAACGGTTCTGGCCGGAGAACCGTGACAAGATTGACCGTTTTCAGTACCTGCCATTTGGCGCGGGACCGCGCATCTGCATCGGCGCAACCTTCGCATTGCAGGAAGCGGTGATAGCGCTGGGCGTGCTGATGTCCCGCTTCCGGATCGATGTAACCCCGCAAACCAAGCCATGGCCGGTGCAGAAGCTGACGACCCAGCCGGAAGGCGGACTGCCGATGCAAGTCAGCCGAAGATAGAATTTGCCTCAGTAGCGGTTCCGGCCCTGAAATGCATTTTCGATGTGAACCGGCAAGCGCCAGGGCAGGACGGCGACAATATCGAAGCGGAGGCTGAGCCGCGCATGATCGGGCTGGTGCACAAGCCACAGGTCGGCGGCGGACTCGATACGCCATTGCGCGGTACTTGTCACGGCATCCATGGCTTCGGCCAGTGAGCGGCGCGCCTTGACCTCGACAATTGCAACGAGATCGCCGCGCCTGGCGACTATGTCGATTTCGCCGGCCTTGTTGCGAAGACGGACTGCGAGGATCCGGTAGCCTTTCAACACCAGCGCCAGTGCCGCCAGCCATTCGGCCAAGTGTCCGAGGCGGTAGGCGCGGCGGCGGCTTGATGCTTCCTTCATCGATCTTTCTTCAGATCGATCAGGCGGCGGTAGAGGTCCGGTTTGGCCAAGCCGGTCTGCCTCGCGGCCTCGGCTGCCGCCTTTCCGGCGGGCATAGCGGAAACCAGTTCCATCAAAAGCGCGTCCAATGCCTCGCCATCAAGCGCTGGGCGTACCGCGCCGGGCGCCACCGCTATAACGATCTCTCCCTTCGGCGGACCTGATGTTGAATAATGGGCGGCAAGGTCGGACAGCGTGCCACGGCGCGCTTCCTCGAACTTTTTCGTCATTTCGCGGCATACCGCAGCCTGGCGGCCAGCACCCAGGGTTTCGGCCATATCAGTCAGGGAATTTGCCAGGCGGCGCGGCGATTCAAAAAACAGTACCGTGCCGGGAAGCTGCGACAATGCCATCAGCCTTGATTTGCGCTGACCGCTCTTGACCGGCAAAAATCCGGCGAAACAGAAGCTGTCGGACGGCAGACCGCTCATCTGCAAGGCCGTCAGAACGGCCGACGGACCGGGTACCGGAACGATGGCAATTCCGGCGTCGATGGCGGCACGAACCAGCCGGTAGCCGGGATCGGAAACCAGCGGCGTTCCGGCATCAGACACCAGCGCCACGCTTTTCCCCGCCTGCATTTCCGCAACCAGTTTCACCGCTGCGGATGATTCATTGTGGTCGTGGTAGGCAATCATGCGCCGGTTGATTGCGTAGCGATCGAGGAGAATGCGTGTCGTGCGCGTATCCTCGCAGGCGAGAATGTCGGCGCCCGCAAGCGCCTCAAGGGCGCGAATGGTAATATCGGAAAGATTACCAATCGGCGTTGCGACCAGGTAGAGACCGGGGGCAAGCGGCGCCGGCGCCGATTTTCCCGCTGCTATGTGAAAACTTGAAGAGCCCGGTTTCTCGTCTTTCTGCGCTGACACGATTTGACCATCCTTTGCCGCCGGGAACCCTGGCGATTTCTTGGCACGGCATGACACGGTTTGCAAAGCGTCGCGGTAGCACCCGCCATCTAGCGGACCAGTTCGGCCAGAATCGAGTCGAGAACAATCATGCCCGACTGGGTTGCCCGGATGCGACCGCCGTCCGTTTTCTGCAACAGGTTTTCGTGCTGCAGTTGCGCGATGCGGTCCGGGTTCAGGCGTTTTTGCGAAAGCCCATGGTAGCGCTCCGGATCAATACCTTCGGCAAGACGCATTCCCATCAGCAGGAACTCGTCTGCTTCTTCGCCAACCGTCAAGGTTTCGCCACCGGTTATGCCATGACCGTTTTGCTCGACAAGACCAAGCCAGCTTTCAGGCACCGGTTCGGCAATGGTCACGACGCGGGCGCCGTTTTCGACAAACCGGCCATGTGCTCCTGGTCCGGCACCGACATATTCACCGTAGCGCCAGTAGACGAGGTTGTGCCGGCTCTCGGCACCAGGGCGCGCATGGTTGGAAATCTCGTAGGCGGGGAGACCGTATTGTGCCGTAGTCTCGGCGGTCACGGCATAGAGGTCTGCCGACAGATTGCCATCGGGCATGGTGAATGCACCGCGCTGATTTAATCCGTAAAACGGCGTGCCTTCCTCTATGGTCAGCTGGTAGAGCGAGAGGTGATCGGCGGCAAGACCGATCGCGCGCTGCAGTTCTTCCCGCCAGGCAGCTTCGGACTGGCCGGGGCGGGCGTATATCAGGTCAAATGACAGGCGGGGGAATGTTTCTCGTGCAAGATCGATCGCAGCCAGGGCCTCGCCGGTATTGTGCAGACGGCCGAGAAAGCGCAGATCCGCGTCATTGAGCGCCTGGACACCGAGTGAAACCCGATTGACACCGGCAGCCCGGTACCCGCGAAAACGGTCTGCCTCGACCGAAGACGGGTTCGCCTCCAGTGTTATCTCGGCGCCGCTATCCACGGTCCACAGCCGCGCCACCGCTTCAAGCAACCGGGCGACAGTAGCCGGCGTCATCAGCGACGGGGTGCCGCCACCGAGAAAGATGCTGCCAACCTGTCTTGGGCCTGTGCGATTGCGCAACGTGGCGAGTTCGGCCTCGAAGGCCGCAGCAAAGCGCGCCTGGTCGACCGGCGAGTGGCGAACATGGCTGTTGAAATCGCAATAGGGGCATTTGGCCGCACAAAACGGCCAATGCAGATAGATGCCAAACCCCGGGCCGGTATCCGCGTTCACTGGCCGGCAAACATGGTCTGGGCAAACAGCTGGAACGCCCGGGCCCTGTGCGACAGCGCCACGTCCTGGCCGGGCCGCCATCCATGTTTCTCTTCTGCTGTCATTTCTCCAAAAGTCCGGTCGTGACCTTCGGGCTGGAAAACCGGATCGTAGCCAAAGCCCAGTGTTCCGCTTGGCGGCCAGACCAGTCTGCCTTTGACCTCGCCGCGAAAGAACCGGTGCTCGCCATCGGGCCATGCCAAGCACAACACTGCGACAAACCTGCCACCGCGTTTGGCCGGCTCTGTCGCTCTGGCAGCCTACAGCTTTTCCTCGGTGTTGCGCATCGCCATCGAAAAGTCGCGCGAGCCATCCGCCTGTTCTGCCCAGTCTGCCGTGTAAACACCGGGCGCACCGTCCAGCGCATCGACGCACAATCCGGAATCGTCCGATAGCGCCGGCAGTCCACTGGCGCGTGCTGCACTCAAAGCCTTGATCAGCGCGTTTTCCTCAAAGGTGGTTCCGGTTTCCTCGGGTTCTTCCAGTCCGAGGCTGCCGGCGGAAACCGTTCGAATGGAAAACGGTTCCATCAATCCGGAAAATTCGTGCAACTTGCCGTCATTGTGCGTGGCAATCACGATCTTGTCGCCGGATAAAATCCGCCTCATTCGGTAAATCCCCACAATTGAGGTTCGGCAAATTCAATGCTGTTGCCCGAAGGATCGCGAACATAGACCGACCGTGCACCGTTCGGCCATTGGAAATCGGCTTCGATTGCCACGTTGTTTTTCCTCAGATGAACCACCCAGCGCACGAGCTCGTCGGCATTCGCCCTGAAGCACATGTGTCCGTCCCCGACGGCACCGTGGGCGGGAACCGGCATTTTGGGATTGTTCGACGGTTTGACAGTCTTGCCCGCCACAAACAGCAGCACCATGGCGTTTCCGCACCGGAAGAACACATGGCGCCCGGCAACTGCGGCCACTTCCGGCAACCCGAGAACCCGGCCGTAAAAGTCCCGCGCTTCTCCAAGATCATCGATATACAGCGCGGTTTCGAGGATGCCCGCCAATGGAGCTGGAACCGTCATCGGATCGTCAGGCCACCGTCATCTTCTGCAGTTCGACCAGACGGCCGATACCTTTTTTCGCAAGGCCCAAAAGGGCGGAAAACTCTTCCTCGGTGAATGAACCTTCTTCCGCTGTGCCCTGCACCTCCACGATGCCACCCTTTCCGGTCATGACGAAATTGGCGTCGGTGCCGGCTGTCGAGTCTTCTGGATAATCGAGATCAAGCACCGGGGTGCCGTTGTGAATACCGCATGAAATGGCAGCGACGTGGTCTTTCAGCACCTTGCCGGGTGTGATCATCTGGCGGCCTTCCATCCATTTGATGCAGTCGTGCAGCGCCACCCATCCGCCGGTCACCGACGCTGTCCTGGTGCCGCCATCGGCCTGTATGACGTCGCAATCAACGGTGATCTGGAACTCTCCAAGCGCTTCCAGATCGACGACCGCACGCAGGCTGCGGCCAATCAGGCGCTGGATCTCGAGTGTCCGGCCACCCTGCTTGCCCGACGATGCTTCGCGGCGCATGCGGTCTGTGGTCGAGCGTGGCAGCATTCCGTATTCGGCTGTAACCCAGCCGCGGCCCGAATTGCGTAGCCAGGGCGGCAGCCGTTCTTCCAGGCTGGCGGTACAAAGGACGTGGGTGTCGCCGAAGCGAACGAGGCACGACCCTTCCGCATGCTTGGAAAAGCTGCGCTCGAAGCTGACAGCCCGCATTTCGTCGGCATCGCGTTTAGACGCTCGCATATGGATACTCCGGTCCGGATTTTATATGTTTGGCGGGCTTGTAACGCCGTAAACCCGGCGACGCAAAGAGTTTTGCGCAAATTGTTACCGTTGAGTTTCCGGGCACGATCATTATATTTCGCGATCAGGAGATCATTTCGGGTGAACAAACCAATTCCAGATCAGTCGCTTTTGCCAATTGACATGCGTTCGCGCGAGATATTCCGGTTGATTGTCGAGAGCTATCTAAAGGATGGCGAACCTGTCGGTTCGCGCAACCTGTCGCGCCTGTTGCCCAATACGCTTTCGGCGGCGACCGTGCGCAATGTGATGAGCGATCTCGAAAAGCTCGGGCTGATCTATGCGCCGCATATTTCGGCGGGCAGGCTGCCCACCCATGCCGGCCTGCGGTTTTTTGTCGATGCATTCATGGAAATCGGCGACCTTAGCGAAGATGAACGCCGCACGATTGAATCTCAGGTTGCCGGATTTGATGGCGGAATGACGCTTGAACACATGCTAACCGACGCAATCGAGGCATTGTCCGGCTTGTCGCGTGGTGCCGGTCTTGTGCTGGCAGCAAAGAACGAAATGCCGCTGCGCCACATCGAAATAATCCAGGTCGATCCGGGACGGGCGTTGGCGGTACTTGTTTCGAAAAGCGGTGACGTTGAAAACCGCGTTTTTGACTTGCCTGCCGGGGTGACCGCATCGCAGTTGACGGAGGCAACGAACTTCCTCAACGCCCATATTCGCGGGCGGACACTTGCCGAGGCCCGCACCGAGATTGCCAAACTGACAAAAGAAACCAAGACCGCGCTCGACGCATTGTCGCAGGACCTGATCGAACGCGGCCTTGCCGTTTGGGCGGGTTCCAACAGCGGACTGCCGGTCAGGCTGATTGTACGCGGCCGGGCAAACCTGTTTGAGAATGTCACCGCACAGGCCGATATCGAACGCCTGCGGCTGCTGTTCGAGGACCTGGAAAACAAGGAAGGGCTGCTGCAACTTCTCGATCTTACGGAATCGGGATCCGGTGTGCGCATATTCATAGGTTCGGAAAACAAGCTGTTCTCGCTGTCCGGTTCGTCGCTGGTGGTTGCGCCCTATCGTGACAATGACAAGCGGGTGATCGGAGCGTTGGGCGTTATCGGCCCTACCCGCCTCAACTATTCAAGAATCGTTCCGATGGTCGATTACACGGCACAAATGATCTCGCGGATGATCCGTTAATCACGATCTTTTTGTCCTGTTGCGCTCCAGGCACTTGATTTTCACAGGCATAGCATCGATATCCGGCGCAACCCGCAAACAGGTGACAGCAGGAAAACGGCAATGAACGAAAAGCCCGAAAATAACAGCGCCGACAATACTGCCGACGGCAAAGACACAGGCGCGGATATGGAAACCCAGCAGGCTCCAGGCGAAGTGGAGGCCGATCCTTTCGAACAGCTTGCGGCAGAAAATGAAGAGATGAAGGACCGGTTCATCCGGCTTGCCGCCGACATGGAGAACCTGCGTCGGCGTACCGCCCGCGACGTCAGGGATGCGCGGGCCTATGCGATCGCGAATTTTGCCCGCGATATGCTCGGGGTGTCAGACAATCTCGGGCGGACACTGGACGCCATTCCCGAAGAAGCCCGGTCGGGAACCGACACCGGGTTCAAGGCGCTGATCGACGGTGTCGAACTGACGGCGCGCGAGATGCTGACGGCGCTCGAGCGCCATGGTGTTCACCGGATCGAGCCGCACGGCGAGAAGTTCGATCCGAATTTCCATCAAGCGATGTTCGAAGTGCCCAATGCGGACGTGCCAAACAACTCGGTAATCGAGGTTGTTCAACCGGGATTTGTGATCGGTGAACGGGTATTGCGGCCGGCGATGGTCGGGGTGGCAAAAGGCGGGCCGAAAATGGCCCCTGCAAACGCCGATGCCGGCAAGGATGCGACGCAGGAAGCTGACGGACAACCGGAGGAAAACGCCTGAGCTCCGGCTTGGCTATTTTCGTTAGTAGAGATTGTACAAAACCGGAACCAGACCCGATTCCTGCAACATTTCTATGCCGTCGAACAATGGATAGACTGCGAGAAAAACGCAACCATCGCGTACAGTGGAAGCAAGCTGACGCGGCGAGAAAGTAACCTCGGTTCCGTCACGAAAGTTGCTGAAATCAGGCCAGAAGGCCGGTACGCGTGACCGGTACGCGTCGAATTTGGCGCCAAACGCCACGGCGAGCTTTTCTTCCTCGGCACGAACAAGCATCAGCGAAGCCGCAGCGCAGCCAAGAACTGCAAGAATCGTTATCACCACCGACTCTGAAATTGCGCCGGCGCCCGAG
>JAHEGF010000038.1 GCA_024645155.1 Phyllobacteriaceae bacterium
AGGCATTGCCCTCGACCGGCGGCGGAGGCGCCTTGCGCTCATCGATGCCTTCAATCATGCCTTGCAGAAGTGCGGCCATGACCAGATAGGGATTGGCATCCGTTCCGGCGATGCGCAGTTCCACGCGCCGGTTCTGATCTGACGAGACCGGAACACGTAGCGCCACCGAGCGGTTGTTTTCTGCCCACACCGCATGGGTCGGCGCATAGGATCCCGGTGTGACCCGGCGAAACCCGTTCCACGTGTTGATAAAAAGCAACAGCGATTCCGGCATGGTTTTCAACAGGCCGGCAATGGCGTAGCCTAGCTGTTTGCGGCCTTTGTTGCCTGCGAAAATATTATTGCCATCATTGTCGAGCAGCGACGCGTGGACATGCATTCCGTTACCCGCATATTCGAGGAACGGCTTGGCCATGAATGTTGCAGTTAATCCGTGAGCGCGGGCGCATCCGACTACGATCCTCTTCAGCATGATGACATCATCGGCCGCCCGAAGCGGATCTGCACGGTGCTTCAGATTGACCTCGAACTGCCCGGGAGCGGCCTCCTTGACGATAGTATCGATCGGGATTTTCTGCGCATCAGACGCGTCCCGGACCATTTCGAAAAACTCGGCGTGTTCGCTCAACTCATCAAGTCCGTACATTCTCTGGCGGTCGGGTCCAGCCATAGCACCCACCGGTGCGGGCATGCCGTCGTCCCAGTCGGTTTCCGGATCGAGTAGGTAAAATTCAAGCTCAAAAGCCACAACCGGATGAAATCCACGTTCCCGGATTTCTTGCGCCTTCTTTTTAAGGACCTGGCGCGGATCGGCGAGGAAAGCTTCGCCGTCAGGCTGAAACATCTGCAGAAGCACCTGGGCCGTTTTGCGCTTGGCCCACGGCACAATCGACAGCGAACCTCGCGTTGCCCGGCAATATCCGTCCTTGTCGCCGGATTCGATATGTAACCCGGTTTCGGAAACTTCTCGCCCCCACACGTCAAGACCATGAAGCGACATCGGGAAGTTCACACCGTCTTCATAGGCCTTCTTCAGGTAATCGGCAGGCGCCCATTTGCCGCGAAGCACGCCGTTCGGATCGACTACGAGAAACTCGACTGCCTCGAGATCGGGGTGATCTGCTACAAAGGCCTCATATTCATCAAGTGCCGAAGAAGGGGCATCATCGATTGGCTCGGCAGTTTTCTTTTTCTGCAAGATTGCACCGTTCGCGCAGTTTTTGGTGCGGAGACTTGGATGCCCGAAAGCCCGGTTTGTCAATTGCGAACCGGAAATATCTGCCGCCTGACGGCTCAATTTGCCCGGACTCGATCATACAAAATCGAATGCGTTCAGCCCGGTCCCCCGTTCGTCAAGTCCGAGCGGTTTTGTGACAGGCGGCTCGGCGCGTGCCAGACAGCCGGTTCGCTCACAAAGCCGGCATGCTGGCCCGACCGGCGTTGCTGGCACATGACCAGCCCTCAGTGAACTTCCTGGCGCCGGCCCCGGCAATGCCGTACCGTAGACGATCTCGTCCTTGAAGCCGATGTCGCATCCAAGCATCAGTGCGGTCCGGCGCGGGCGTTCGCTAAATGCGCCTTGCAGGCCTTCCAGCGTGCGCGCAATGACAAGAAACTCGGCACCATCTGGCATCTCGACCGCCTCGACCAATATCTGCCCCGGTTGCATGAACGCCGCGTGAATTGGCAATTTCGGACAGCCGCCGCCGAACCGCTGACGCGGGAAACCGCGCGAACCGGCCCGGCGGAAACGGTTGCCGGCGTTGTCGATTTCGAGCATAAAAAACGGAACGCCGGGAGCAGATGGCCGCGCGAGCATGGTCAACCGGTTTGCAGCCTGTTCATAGGATACCGCGAAGCGCGATTTCAATACGTCAATATCATAGCGCGCACGGCTGGCGGCGGCCTGGAATGCCGGATAGGGCATCATGAGGGCGTGGGCTGCGTAGCGGGCAAGTTCGAACCGCGCAAAACGGCGGGCTTCATCGGAACTGAGAGCCAGTTCCTCGATGGCCGCTTCGATTGCGACCCTCTTGCGGATAAGCGAAGCCTCCATTGCAATTTCGCGAAGCTGATCGAAAGGAGACAACCTTTCCGACAGGAAAAGGCGCCGGGAGTGGCGGTCAAAGCGCCGCCGCCAGTTGGGCATCGTTGCCACCGGCAATACCTGGACTGAAATGCCGTATTCCGATTTCAGCCATTGCTTGAGCGCTCCGGTCAGGTCATCGCCCGGATCAAGCAGCTTTGAAAATGCCTCCGCTTCTTCTTCGATTTCAGGGAAGAAATTGGCCCTGGTTTCGAACACTTCGTGAACCTCGTCGATCGGCATTCGCGTTGCCGCCAGACTTGTCCCATGACCGGCTCTTGCGAGCATTTCCGACAGGTCGGTCAAGCGCGAATTCTGCTCGCAATAGGCGCGGTACAGTTTGGCGATTGCACTGGCGATGTTTGGCGTCGTCTCCGCCGCCTCGATCAGTTCCTGATCACCCGGCACTTCACCGGCAAGCAGTGGATCGGAGAATACCTCCTTGAGCAAAGACACCGCGCTGCCGGCCGCCTCTTGAAGATCGTCAGGTTCGATTCTGTAAACGGATGACAGTTTCAGGATCAGCTGGACTGTCAGCGGACGCTGGTTGCGCTCGATCAGGTTGAGGTAGGACGGCGAGATGCCAAGGCCTTCAGCCATGGCCGTTTGCGTCAGTCCCTCCGCTTTTCTCAGCCGGCGAATGCGCGGTCCGGCAAAAATCTTCTGCTCTGCCATCGATTTGTTCCCCGAAATGTGTCTTTTGCAATGAAATCGCGATCACGTGCCGCAAGCGCAATCCCGTTTGTTGACAGGAGACTGGATAAATTGACCGGTTGATCCATAAAGTTTTACAGGATTTTACAACAAAATTTACTTGGACTGGCGTCTTCGGTATTGACAGTATTTACAAATTTACAAGCTATGGATGTCAAACGCAACACAAATTGACAACATATTTTCTCCTGAATTCACGGAATTTCTCGTCATATTGTGCGATGCAATGTAAATTTCTTATATCGAATTTCAAGAAACGCCACCGTGCGATATCCCGGCACAGGCATAATACAGCCCAAATGGAGAAACCCATGACAGATTTTTACAACCTCGTTCCGTCGGCGCCGGAGGGCCGGTTTGACGGAATTGCCCGCGCCTACACGCCTGAAGATGTTTTACGCCTGCGCGGCTCCGTGCAGATCAAGTATTCCCTGGCGGAAATGGGCGCCAACCGGCTTTGGAAGCTTATTCACGAAGAGGATTACGTCAATTCACTCGGTGCCTTGTCCGGCAATCAGGCCATGCAGATGGTTCGCGCCGGATTGAAGGCAATCTACCTTTCGGGCTGGCAGGTGGCTGCGGATTCCAACACCGCGTCGGCAATGTACCCCGACCAGTCACTTTATCCGGCAAATGCCGGACCCGAACTCGCCAAGCGCATCAACAGGACGCTGCAGCGCGCCGACCAGATAGAAACTGCCGAAGGCAATGGCCTGTCCGTCGATACCTGGTTTGCACCAATTGTTGCTGACGCTGAAGCAGGATTTGGCGGTCCGCTCAATGCATTTGAACTCATGAAGGCTTACATCGAGGCCGGCGCCGCCGGTGTTCATTACGAAGACCAGCTTGCATCGGAAAAGAAATGCGGTCACCTCGGCGGCAAGGTTCTGATCCCGACGGCCCAGCATATCCGCAATCTGTCAGCGGCCCGTCTCGCTGCCGACGTCATGGGTGTGCCATCACTGATCGTTTGCCGCACTGACGCGGAAGCTGCCAAGCTTATCACTTCCGACATCGATGACCGCGACAAGCCGTTTGTCGATTACAATTCCGATCGTACGCCGGAAGGCTTCTACAACGTCAAGAACGGTATCGAGCCCTGCATTGCACGCGCAATATCCATGGCGCCGTATTCAGACCTGATCTGGATGGAAACCTCGAAGCCGGATCTCGATCAGGCAAGGCGATTTGCCGAAGCTGTACGCAAGGAACATCCCGGTCAGCTTTTAGCCTACAACTGCTCGCCATCCTTCAACTGGAAAAAGAACCTCGACGATGCGACGATCGCCAAGTTCCAGAGGGAACTCGGTGCAATGGGCTACAAGTTCCAGTTTATCACGCTGGCCGGTTTCCACCAGTTGAACCATGGAATGTTCGAACTGGCTCGTGGTTACAAGCAGCGCCAGATGGCGGCCTATTCCGAGCTTCAGGAAGCAGAATTTGCATCGGAAGCCAACGGCTACACGGCTACCAAACATCAGCGCGAAGTTGGAACGGGTTATTTTGATGCAGTATCCATGGCGATCTCCGGTGGCCAGTCATCGACAACGGCGATGGGTGAATCCACCGAGACCGCACAATTTAAGCCAGCTGCGGAATAACCAGCTTTACATTGCCCCCCGGGATGGTAACTCCCGGGGGACATCAACCGGATGATGGAGAGATCGCAATGGCACCAAGAACACGTGTAAAGGAAAGAGCTGAAGAACAATCATCAGCCATGAATACCGATCAGCAGGCCGCAATACGAATGGTCGCCAACGACCTGCATCGGCTGAACCAGTCCGTGATGAAGGCGGTGGACGCGGGAGTGTCAGTGGAACTGGTGCGCTCGGCCCGCCATCATGGCGGTGGCGGCAACTGGGGCGATCTGCTGATACCGGTCATCGTTACGCAAGGCAAATAATCACCGGAACCCGTTATTACGCAAGATAGGAGGACCCGCTGGAGTATTTCAGCGGGTCTCTTTTTGCTCATTGATCTATTTGCGCGTTATTGTAAAACCGGTGCCATCCTAACAAATATGCCAATAAATAGTTTACTTATTCAGAATTCCCTTTGCCGTCAAAATTCTTCTTTAACTATTCAACTCTATCTAATACAACCGTGCATTGAAATGAATGACAGGTCTGGCAACAGCCGGACGTGCAACCGGGCGGAACTGGAAATGCGTGTTGAACAGTCAGTGCTGGTCGACCACGAAGCGAAACAGCAGCCGAATGCTCTGGTAGTCACCAACAGCATGGTAACCGGTATTGTCGTAGCCTCGACTATTGAGCGGGCTGGGATCCGGTCCAGAAAATCTCATCCCGATCAGGCACTTACCGAAATCACCAAAAATAAACCGGACATGATCGCAACCGATTGCAGTTGCAATGATGTCTTGCGCTTTCTTCAGGACTCAGGAGATTTGCGCCCCTATTGCGTGTTGCTCAGCGTCCAACGGGACAACACCGAATGGGAAGGACTTGTCGACGGTGTGGTTGTCAAGCCGGTCACGGTCGAGGCCCTCCATTCGGCATTGCAAGACTTTCTGAAAAATCGGAAGCTGAAAACCGGTTCGGGCGCGGTATTATCGGCTCGGAAAGACTGATGGCAGAATCGGGGTTACAAACGGGCTGTCAGGCGCGCCACCCAAAAAGAATATATGGGTTGCGGCATCTTTGTTGCTGACATCTTCCTCAAGCAGCCCAGATAACGCGATACTGCTCGAAAATGGAGCGACCAGACCGGTAATCGACATGCGCCGGTTTCCCGAGGTCATGTCCGCCTTTTCGATTTGCGCTACACCATCCACGACGGCAACCTTGACATCAATGCCGTCAAATGCGGTCTCCACTCCAATGGTTTGGCCAAACGGGAAAAAACCGGAACTCGACAACTTCGAGATGAACCCGTTCAGGTCAAAGCCGATGATTGTTCCTGCATCGAGGTGAGCAGTGACCGTGCCGCTTGCCGCGCGAACCAGAGAGTTCCAGCTTTGTGTTGGCCCATTCAGGATTACCGAGAGGTCGAGGGGTGCATTTGGTACATAGCGCTCAATTTCCAGCGCAGTGGCCAGCTTCGCGCCGCTGATATCGCTGCCGAGTATGCGAATCTCGCCGCCATTTGCGTCGTTATCGCGGTCCAGCCGCAAACTGGCCTGAATGTTGCCGTCAAAGGCTTGCGCCCCCGACACATCGAAGGCGGCTATATCGCTTTTGACCTGAACATTTGCGGCAATGTTGGAAAGCATGATCGGACCCGCATCTGCCTCCGTCGCCGAGAGACGCAAGTCGAGGTTCAACTTGTCGAAATAGGACAGGTCGATCCGTTCCGCGCTTTTCTCGGCCGAGCCCGGGACATCACCAAAAGCTGAAAGGAAAGCCATTATGTCGATTCGGTCAAACGCCAGCGTTCCGCTAATCGCCGCCGCGCCGGCATCATTGTGAATGTCGAGAAAACCGATGGCATTGGTTTCGCCTATTCCGATTTTTGCATCTTCCAGCCTCATGCGGTGGCGATCGCCATTCACAGTGCCGCTAAGCGACAACGTTCCAACCGATTGCAATGCCGGAACGTCTTCTCCATACCAGGACAATGCGCGCTTGAACGACGAGAAGTTGAATTGCGCTTTCCCTTCGTAAAACATGTTGTTGGAAAAACTAAGCGTGCCGTCAAAGATGATCGCAACGGGAGCGGCTTCGAATTTGAGGCTCACCGGCATCGGTTTCCTGGATAGGCCGGAAAGTGGAGCAGGGGACGCCAGCCCGAAAGATATGGCTTCGCCGCGCCAGATTGCTTTGGCGATGATGTTTAATGGGCGTTCGAGCGTCGGCCAGGTTATGGTCGCATCGAGGCTGGTCAAGGCATCTTCGTTACCGCTTTCGCCATCGAGGCTGACCTGACCATCGATTATTTGAAAAGAACCGATTTTCGCGGCCAGAAGGTCTGGGTCAAGTGGCTTGTCGCCATCACTTTCCATTGCACGAAGTGCAGTCCTGATTGCGTAGGACAACTCTCCGCCGGCTGGAATTGGCATTTGCCAACTGCCATTTTCGTTCCGCCGTGGATGAAATTGAGGCCGAAGAAGCGTAAATCCCGTAATATCGGCGTCGCCGCGAAATGCCGACAACAAGGACAACCCAACTTCAACCCGGTCGGATTCCATGATCGGGTTCTCCACCTCGCCCCAGGAATAGACGGTGACACCCCGCAGCACCGCTTTCAGAGACGGGAAAACGTCGATATCCGGTGCTTGACTGAGTGTGACCCGGTATCCGGTCCAGGAACTGACCTGTTGTGCTATGCGCTCCCGGACAAGATTGGTGGACGCCAGATAGGGCAGCAGCGCTACCAGTAACACCACCAAACCCAATAGCGGCAGGAAAATTCTGGCCCTCGTTGGCGACATGTCTCACCGTTTACCGCATCATGTATCAGTCGGTTTACCTGACTGACCGCGCATTTCAAACAGTCACATTGTCGCTCGATGAAGATTAGCTGGTTTTTGCACGGCATCTTGCCGGTCAGAACCTGCTGCGCGGACGAATTGCCAACGCTGGAAACCTGCTAGACGATGGTCGCGTCGGTTGCCGCGATGATTTGCTCCCGCGTCACGCCATCAGCAAGTTCAACGATATGCAATCCCTTGTGGGCTACATCCAGCACTCCGAGATTGGTAATGATGCGGTCAACGACACCCTTGCCAGTCAATGGCAGTGTGCACTGCTTCAGCACCTTGCTCTCGCCGTGTTTGTTGGTGTGGTCCATGACCACGACAACACGACCCACGCCGGCAACAAGATCCATCGCACCGCCCATTCCCTTGACCAGTTTCCCCGGAATCATCCAGTTGGCCAGATCGCCATGTTCCGATACTTCCATGGCACCGAGGATGGCCATAGCGATCTTTCCGCCGCGGATCATGCCAAAACTTTGGGCGCTGTCGAAATAGGCGGTATTGGGGAGCTCGGTAATCGTCTGCTTGCCGGCATTGATCAGGTCCGGATCGATTTCGTCTTCTGTAGGGAACGGACCCATCCCCAGCATGCCGTTCTCCGACTGTAGCGTGACCTCGACACCTTTTGGAATATAGTTTGGAACCAGCGTCGGAATGCCGATTCCGAGGTTTACATAGGTTCCGTCTTCCAGTTCCAGCGCCGCACGGGCAGCCATTTGTTTGCGATCCCACATGGCTTAGCCCTCCCGAATCGTGCGTTGTTCAATGCGTTTTTCGTGATCGCCCTGAATAAGGCGGTGCACGTAGATGCCCGGTAAGTGGATATGGTCCGGATCGAGGCTGCCCACCGGCACGATTTCTTCGACCTCGGCCACGCACACCTTGCCACACATAGCGGCAGGCGGATTGAAGTTGCGTGCTGTCTTGCGGAAAATCATGTTGCCGGTTTCATCGGCCTTCCAGCCTTTGACAATTGAAAGGTCGGCAAAAATCCCTTGCTCCATGATGTAGGTTTCACCGTTGAATTCGCGGTGATCCTTTCCTTCGGCAATCACTGTGCCAACACCGGTTTTCGTGTAGAAGCCGGGAATGCCGCAACCGCCTGCGCGCATCCGTTCCGCCAGCGTTCCCTGGGGATTGAACTCCAGCTCCAGTTCGCCGGACAGATACTGCCGCATGAATTCTGCATTTTCACCGACATAGGAACTTATCATCTTCTTAACCTGTCGGGTCTTAAGCAGAATTCCAATTCCGAAATCATCCACACCGGCATTGTTTGAAGCAAATGTCAGGTCCTTTGTGCCGGCTTTCTCGATTGCGCTAAGCAACAGTTCCGGAATGCCGCAAAGTCCAAATCCGCCGGCAGCGATGAACATGCCGTCAAAAAGCAGCCCTTCCAGCGCCGCTTGTGCATTCGGAAATATCTTTTTCATCTGTTTCGGTCCTCTGGATTACCTTCGGCAACTCGCTTGCGATGAACCGCCGATCCCGCCGGTTTCCGGCGCGGCGGCGCCCTTTTGGCACAAGTCTCGGACTTGGGCAACAACGGTCGCGTGCAATCGATCGGGTATTTTGTTCGGCCCGGGCTGGAGCAGTGGCGAACTGCTGATTTGCCCGTGCCGGCAGTAAAATCATGGTGAACAAGATGCTCCACCGAAATTAACCTCAAACAATGGTCCGGCACACTTATTTGCAATCAAATGCCTTTTGTTAAGCCTTTGGCAATGTTTGTGAACGATAAGAACAGGCAACGAAACGGTGGCGATTCCCGCCATTTTGGTTGCAATCGAATGCCTTGACCCACTCCTGAATACGCAGCAATTTACCTTTGTAACAGGCGTCCAGTTGGACGCCTCTTTTTTTTGGGGGGCGAATTGACGCATCTGATTTTGTTGGTTTTTTTAAAGACCTGTTGCAAACAGGCAATAGGCAACGGTGCGAAAATGTGAGATATTTTCCAGACTGCATGACGGATTTCCGTCGGTTTTTTTAATTGGCATATGCGTAAAGGTTTCAACCAATGAAAAATGCGATTTTGGCAGCAGCAATTGGCGCTATGATGTGTGGCACCGCAGCGGCGGACGACTACTGGAGTGGACCCTATGCGGGTATTTTCGGTAGCGGCTCGCTGGTACATCACAAGTTCACTGAAGGCGCCGGTCTCGGATCGGTCACTTCCAATCATGGCGATTATGGCGGTGGTGTATTTGCAGGCTGGAATTGGCAATCCGGCATGATGGTCTACGGCGTGGAAGGCGAAGCCGGTTATAACGGTCATTCCGAAACCGTGGTAGGCATACCCGGTCCGGGAGCACTTACTTCTGACATCGGTTTCAACGGATCTGTACGGGCCCGCCTGGGGCACCAGATGGGTATGGCCCTGCCATTTGTGTCCGCCGGTGTGGCGGTCGCAAGACTGGATTCCGACTGGCCCGGTATGATGAACCGGTCAGCCACCCTTGTTGGCGGGGTCGCCGGGATTGGCGTGGATTATCTCTTCACCGACAAGGTATTTGGACGTGCAGCCTATGATTTCACCTTTTATGGCAAAAAAACGATCCAGTATTGCCCGGGCTGTCTGATGAGGAATTCCATCAGCACCCACACATTCAAGATTGGTGTCGGCGTAAACCTCAACTAGAAAAAATGCTGACCGGAGATCACAAACGCGCGCTGCGGTCGTGGCGCGCGTCTATATGTCCCGATCATGCATCAGGGCCCGCGAAAGCAGGATGACCGGGAATACCGCCGCTGCGACGATGAATAATGCGGCCACGGCACCATCCTCCACTGCACCTCTCGAGGCATTTTCATAGACCAGGGTTGCCAGCGTGTTGTAACCGAATGGCCGGAGCAAGATGGTTGCCGACAATTCCTTGATTGTATCGACAAACACGATAACGCCCGCCGTAATGATCGCCGGTTTGAGCAGCGGAAGCAGAATGTGACGAGCCGTATCGGAAGAACTGTGCCCAAGCAGGCGCGCTGCCGGATCGATATCCGGCGGCAGTTTATGCAGGCCTGATTGAATGGAGCTGTCGGCGACAGCAAGGAAACGGGCGGTACAGGCATAGACTACCGCTGCAGCGGTGCCGGTAAACAGCAGACCGGTGCGTATGCCGAACATCTCGGTAAGAACCGAACTGAGAATATTGTCAAACCGCGCCAGCATGATGAGAAGTCCGATACCCAGTATTGTCCCTGGAAGGGCATATCCGACCACGGCAAACCGTGTCAGGATTTCCGCTCGGCTTCCGTGGTTGTGCCTCAGCGCATTGGCAAGAACTAGTGCGAGAATGATTGTTAGAAAGGCGGTCGCGCACGCAACAGTCAAGCTGTTGAGTAATGCCGAATACAATTGCGGGTCCGACAACTGGCCCAGGCGGTGCGCAGCATATCCAGCCAGTACCCACACGGGAATGACAAATCCGATCAGAACCGGAATGATGCAGGCCAGGCTCAAAACCAGACCACATGCCCCGGGTAGCCGGGTTCTGGGGATTCGTCGGCGCATTTGGGTGGCGCGCGCCTCGTGGTAACGCTGGCGCCGCCGCGCCCACTGCTCCACCCAGATCAGGGCCATGACCAAGACCAGCATGACACAGGCTATCTGCGCGGCGCCTTCGAGACTGCCGCGGTTGAGCCAAGTACTGTAGACCGAGAATGTCAGCGTTCGCACACCGAGATATTCCACGGCGCCAATATCGTTGAGTGTCTCCATCAGGACCAGTACCAGGCCTGCTATGATTGCCGGGCGCGCAACGGGCAGGAGGATGGTAGCAAACACTTTCAAAGGTGGCGAGCCGAGCGTTCGTGCCACATCGGCAATATTCCGCCCCTGCATGAGGAAGACGATCCGTGTTGTCAGGTAAACATAAGGATAGAGAACGCTGGAAAGAACAAACGCTGCGCCCGGCGTCGACCGGATCTCCGGGAACCAGTAGTCCCGCGCCGATTGAAACCCGCCGATCATTCTGACAGCGGATTGGATTGGCCCGGTAAAATGGAGGAACTCCCCCATCGCATATGCCGCAAGATAGGGCGGAATTGCCAGCGGAAGCACCAGCATCCATGACAGCGTACGCCGAAGCGGGAAATCGTGGGAGTTTACAAACCAGGCAGTCGCCACACCCGTTGTGGCTGAAAGTAGGGCAACCATCGTCAACAGGGCCATCGTGGTTACGGTTGCCTTTGGCAAGACATTGGCAGCGAGATGAGACCAATCGGCGCCTGAACCGGTGACGGCCACGAGAAACAACGTGACGATCGGCAGCACGACTGCAACCGTTACAGCAGCCGCTGGTACCATCGATATCCAGCGGTGACGGATAGCCATGGGACGCTGTCGCAAATTCGTTGCGCCGGCCCGCGGTTGATGGTGTATCAGGGAACTTTTCATCGACAGACGGTCAGCTGCGGCCTGACGGAGACCGCAGCTTTCGAAATCTAGCTTCCGGCGCCGTCATCAAGCCCGACGCGGTCGACCATTTCCGATGCCGCCTTGCGGTACTTGGCGACTTCCGTCAGGGGCAGCGTATCGGCTTTCAAAACGCCCCACGACTGGACCAGGCCGGAGGCGGGGACCCCCGGCTTAACCGGGTACTCAAATACCTCTTCGGCATAGGCTCTTTGTGCCGTATCCGTTGTCAGGAACTCGATCAGCTTCAATGCCGCCTGCCGGTTCGGTGCGTAGCGCGTCATCGCGACCCCGGAAATGTTGACATGGGTTCCCACGCCGTCAATGTCCGGAAAGATTACCTTGATGGCATCGGCCCAGTCCTTCTGTTCCGGTTCCTTGTCATTGGTCTGCATCAGTCCGACGTAATAGGTATTGCCGATCGCGATATCGCATTCGCCGGAAAAGATACCCTTCGCCTGGGCCCGGTCGTTGCCATTTGGCTTGCGCGCAAGATTGCTTTTCAGGCCTGTCATCCACGTTTCGGTCTTTTCAACACCCCAATGGGCGATCAGGGCGCCAAACAGGCCGAGATTGTAGCTGTGCTGGCCGGAGCGCATGCAAATTCGCCCCTTCCACTCAGGCTCTGCAAGCGACGCGTATGTCAGGCTGTCAGTAGCGACGCGGTGTCTGGATGCATAGACGACACGCCCGCGTTTGGTCAGGCCGAACCAGTGCCCTTCCGGATCACGGTATTCGGCCGGGATGTCTGCGTCGATGGTGTCGCTTGAAACGGCTTGCGTAATCCCGCGTTCCTTGGCCTCGGTCAGCCGGCTGATATCCGTGGACAGGATCACGTCAGCGGGCGAATTTTCACCTTCTGCCGAGATGCGCTCTTCAAGTCCCTTGTCGAGGAACAGGACCCGTGTATCGATGCCGGTTTCGGCTGTAAATGCGTCGAGTACCTTTTGGATCAGCTGAGGCTGGCGGTAGGAATAGATATTGACTGTTTCTGCAGAGAGCGCTGCGCCGGGCATGGCGAGAACGCTGGAAAAGGCTGCGAACGCAATTGCGCGCGCAGCCAGATGGTGGGCTGTCTTGAAAATCATGGCTTTCTCCTAACCTTCAGGGTTCAAGGCCCTGCGGAATGAGTACGACGTCTTGCAAAAAGACACGCCTTTGTCCCGGTTCTATTGATCCAGGTCAAGAATAAAGTGTGTAAAAACATGAATTTAGAAGAATTCTAATCTTCGCTGCCGAAGGTAACGGGACCGGCTTTCGCGACATGATCGGCCACCGTAATTATCTAGTCCGCAAGCACGCGGGCTGGCGGAAACATGATTTCCACCAGTGTACCTTCCCCGGGTGTTGAATTTATTGAGAATTTTGCCCTGTTCGCTTCGACCATGGCCTTGGTAAGCGGAAGCCCCAATCCCGTCCCCTTGTCATGCGGACGTTTTAAGGTTGCGATCTGTTTGAAAGGTTTGAGCGCCTGATTGATCTCGACCTGCGACATTCCGACGCCCGTGTCGCGCACGCGCAGCATCACACTGCCGTCATCCTCATAGGCGGTCGATACAATGACTTGGCCGCCTGCAAGTGTGTAGCGTATGGCATTCGACAGCAGGTTGAGAGCGATCTGGCGGACGCTTCGCAAATCCGCGACCACATCAGGCAAGCCCGAAGAAAGGCTTGAACGGACGATCACCCGCTCCCTGTTGGCCTGCGGTTGAATTATGGCGATCGCTTCGCTTAATGCTTCGTTGAGCGCCACCGCTTCATAGTCGAGATCCAGCTCGCCCGCCTCGATCTTCGAGATGTCCAGCAGATCGTTTACCAGATCGAGGACATGGGTGCCCGACTTGTTGATATCACCAAGATAGTCGCGGTATCGTTCATTGCTGATAGGGCCAAATTTTTCATCAAGCATCAACTCCGAAAAGCCGATAATGGCGTTCAGCGGCGTGCGAATTTCGTGGCTGATACGCGCGAGGAATTCGGTTTTCTGCGAAGACGACTGTTCGGCAATACGCTTTGCCTCGGTCAGTTCCCCTTCGGCCATCTTCCATTGCGTGATGTCTCTGAGAACCGCGCAATATCCGCCGGAACCAGGCAGTTTGCCAATAGTCATGAACAGCGGAATGAAACCGCCTTGCGCCTCACGGCCAATGACTTCGCGTCCGTCGTTGAGCAGGCTGGCAACGCCGTTTTCTGACAGGCTTGTCAGGTAGTCGCGAGCGGTCCGCTGGCTTTCGACCGCAAAAAGCGTGGAAAAGGGTTTGCCTGCCAACTCGGCGCCCTCACAGCCGAACAGGGCTTCGGCTGAACGGTTGACAGTGCGGATCGTGGCGTCTGTGTTCAGCGTGACAACACCATCGGTTGCAGTGTCCAAAATGTTGACCAGTTCATCAATCCTGTTTTCCAGTTCGGCGCGTTCTGCGTCGACAGGCAAACCGGCTTCCACTGCCGGGGCATCGCCATGAACGGCCACCGGTTTCGGATAATCGAACGAAAGAACGAGCGCCTTTTCGCCATCCCAGGGAATTGAATGAAGGCGCGCGTCAACGGCAATTTGCCTGCCACTACCGGTCAGCAAATGAAATTCGCTGCGGGCGCCGGTATCGCCGGTTGAAACGGTGCCTTCCGGATTGTCCGGAAAAATGGCCTCGATACCACCCGCCTGAACCAGTTCGGCGATGGTGTCATATCCGGAGAATTTAAAAAATGCGGAATTTGCGAATTGAATTCCGGCGTCCGAGTAAACCACTATCGGGACGGGTAGGGTGGCCAGAAGCGTTTTGCTTGCCTGCCTTTCGCGAATTATCCGGCCCAACCCGGCAAATGCCGAGGGTTCCGGGTTCGGCCTGATATGCACTTCCGGTGCTTGCGGTCGCCTGTCTGTCTTTGCCGGGGTTTCCTGTCCCCCGGTTTTCCGCTTCTCGGGCTCGTTGCCTTTCGCAGCACGGATTTCGCTTTCGCCGGAAACCGGTTTTTTTTTCGGCTTTTCCTTCAGCGGACGCCGTTTTCCAAATGCCAGCGACGTGTTGCCGGCGTCGGCAACGTCCTTTTTCAGCCGGTCGGCAATTTCACGGAATGCCGAACGTTCATCTTCGGATAGCCCGTCCAGCAACTTTTCTGTCGCTGTGTCGCCGCGCACTTTTTTCGCGTCATCGGTGCGCCGCAACGACAGATCGATAACCTTGTCGGCAGTGCGCCGCTTTGGTGTGTCGCTCACGCTCAGCGCCGGAACCTCTCCTTGAAACGGGTCATCCTTTGCCACCGATTCTTGCAAAGGGGCAGATGTATCTGTTTTTCCGTCGTCATTTGTATCGGCCGGACGCACATCCGTTTCCTGCGAAGGTCCGCTATCTTTCGTCATCGTGCGAACCATTTCGCCGAGCCGCGCGACGCCAAATCCGCGAAACCCCTTAAAGTTGCGGGCGCGATCATAGATTGGCAATGCGGCGAGATCGACGGGTATCCGTGACGCGCTGTCACTGAGCGGCCATAAAACCTGACGTCCGGACCAAGTATCGCGCCGCTCCATCAATCGCTCGATTTCGCCCTTAGGATCGAGAGCATATTCGTTTGCTATGTCCTTGAACTTGCGTTTGCGGATATCGCCTGTCGCCGGACCCATGGCTTCAACAAAATTGTCCGAAATCTCGGTGACAGTACCGGTTTCGTCGGTCTTCCACACAAACCGGATTGGAGGTGCTGGCGGCATATTGGCAGTTTGCTTTGGCACTACTGGTTCGGTGGTTCCCGCACCATTGATGTTGCCATTTTCGGCAATTGCGGCACCTTTCGGTGGTAACTTGCGGCGGCCAAATGGCGGAATTGGCTGATCTGCCGGCGTGTCGGGCAGGCTGATGTCGTGACCGGCAGTCGTGGTGACGGGCTTTTCCTCAACTGCGACGTTCATATTCGCAATTGCTGGCGCAGGACGATGGGCAGTGGGAACCGATGCCGGCTCTTCTATCAATGGCTCGTCAACAACAACCAGAAGGTGGTATGCTGGACTGTCGGTCAGTCTGACGATACCTGCAGGCATGTCACCGATGCCGCTCTTGATTTTACGCTTTACCATCCGGTCATCCTCAAAGCGTACTTCGCGGATCAGGTCTTTCAGCGTCTCGGATGACACCCCCAGGGTTTCAAATTCCGGTGTCGCGGCAACAATTTCTCCATCCTTGCCGATATAGGCGGCATGATGGCCGGTTTGCGTGATCCCGCTGACGGCGCTCCTGGCTATTGCCGACGGTGAACGCGCCGAAGCCGGTACCGCCGACGCCAGCATGATAGCAGCGCCGCCATCGGGAAGCACGATCTCGCTCGCGTGAAATGGAACGGCCCTGCTGAAAAGTCCGCGCGACAGCCGGATGGAAATCGGGCGGTTTCGGCCCACTTCCGGAAATCCGGCCAATGCGGCCAACTGGCGCCGCGCCAGATCGCTGATACCGGTGTCGGCACCGATCATCGATTCCACGTCGTCATGGCCGAACAATGCAGCACCGGGACCATTCGCCCAGATCGTGCTATCCAGATCGGTTGACAGGACAACGACTGGCGCGCCGGCGGCAAACTGTTCGCGGACATCGTCAAGGGCAGCAATGTCGATAAACGGATATTCGGCGGATGCCATGTGCCATTACTCTCAAAAAACCACGGTCGGGCATTCCGCCAGACTTTAACCCTTTGTTAATAAACCTGGAGCCGCGGATCGTCCAGAATACCGGCACGATTAACGATGACTAGCTCTCCGGTTGGTTAATATGCCAAACGGCGCCGGTTTGCAGAAAAAACGGTTGTTTGTTCAAGTCCGCCGCATTCAATCGAGTCACTGGGCTTGAAAAGGCCAGATTTTGAACGTAAGGAGCCAACGCTTTCAACGTGATGTGCGGTCGTAGCTCAGTTGGTTAGAGCGCAGGATTGTGGCTCCTGAGGTCGGTGGTTCGAATCCACCCGACCGTACCATTTAACAAAGCGCATTTTCTAGAACAGGCTTCCCTGATTTCCGCCACTTTTACTGCCGGCTTTTTTACTTACGGGTTTTTGCGCCGGCACCGTGTCCGGGCGCGTTTGCGCATGGACGTTGCCGTCAGCGAACTGGATTTGGATTGCCATTGCGCCCCTGATGCCCTTGGCACGGCTGATCGCCGTTCCTTTTTCGTCCTTGATGACTGCAAAACCGCGTTTCAGAACCGACCGGTAGGAAAGCGAACCCAAAAGCCGGCCGGCCTGGGCAATCCGTGTAGACAGATCATTTCGGCGCCTGTCCGACACCGCGTCAAGCTGATTTCCCGCCGCAACCAGAGCTCTTTGGTGCACGGCTATTGTCCGTATGATGGCCGCCGTAGACAGGCGGATGCCGGTAAAACGCGCGCGTCGGGCTTCAATGCTGGTTTGCAGAGCGCGGCCATGGCGCTGGGCGATTTCATCGAAATGCCGGCGCGGCGTCGAAAAGATCCCGTCTGGGGTTGGTAAAAGCCGTACCGCGGCTGAAAATGCCCGGCTTTTGCTTTCCATCTGCCGCGAAAACGCCGCCACGAGCCTGGCCCGCAGATTAGCCGTTCGTGCCTCAAGTTCAGCGCGGACCGGAACAGCAAGCTCTGCCGCCGCAGTCGGTGTTGGTGCGCGCAGATCAGCTGCAAGATCGGCAAGTGTCCAGTCGGTTTCGTGTCCTACCGCCGATATGACCGGAATACCGGAACCGGCAATGGCCCTGACCACCGCCTCATCATTGAAATTCCACAAATCTTCGAGACTCCCACCACCGCGGGCGACAATCAAAAGGTCGGGTCGCGGAACTGGCCCATCGTCATCCAGGCCATTGAAGCCGTTGATCGCTGCCGAAACTTCCTGACCGGTCGTCTCGCCCTGCACGCGTACCGGCCACACAAGCACCCTTAGCGGAAACCGGTCAGTGATGCGGTGGACAATATCGCGGATGACAGCTCCGGTTGGCGACGTGATGACCCCGATGACACGAGGCATGAATGGCAGCAATTGCTTGCGGGCATCATCGAACAAACCCTCGGCAGTAAGTTTTCGTTTGCGCTCCTCGAGCAGCATCATCAGCGCACCGGCACCGGCCGGTTCGAGTGCCTCGATGACGATCTGGTATTTCGAAGAGCCGGGGTAGGTTGTTAACTTGCCGGACGCCACGACCTCCATGCCTTCCTCCGGCGGAAACCGCAGTTTAGAAAACACGCCGCGCCAAATCACGGCTTCAAGCTTTGCCCGGTCGTCTTTCAATGCAAAATAGGCATGTCCCGAAGAGTGCGGTCCGCGATAACCGGAGATTTCGCCACGCACGCGCACATTTCCATAGACGTCTTCGACGGTGCGTTTCAGCGAAGCAGAAATCTCGGAAACTGTGAACTCTGTGGCATTCGTCGGCGATTCTTCTATCATCATTGTATTGGTGTCGGCATCTGCGTTCCTGTCAAGCGGAGGATTAAACTGGTGAAATACGATCGCGAACTGATTTCGAATGGCAACCGGATGGAGACGGTCGTCGGGTTTAGCCGGGCTGTGCGTGTCGGGCCATATGTCTGTGTAGGCGGGACCGCGCCGGTCGATGAAAACGGAAGGACAGTCGGTATCGGCGATGTAGCCGCTCAAACCCGCCAGTGCATCGAAATTATCAAGGCTGCGCTTGTGCAGGCCGGTTCCGGTCTTGAAGATGT
>JAHEGF010000237.1 GCA_024645155.1 Phyllobacteriaceae bacterium
GTTTGCTGAAAGCGCGCCGAAGGGTTCGGCGCAGATTGTGGTTGGTGCAGCAACGGTCTGTCTGCCGCTTGGCGAACTGATCGACCTGAAAGCCGAGGAGGCGCGCCTGGGCAAGGAAATCGGCAAGGTTGCCGGTGATATCGAGAAAATATCGAAAAAGCTTGCCAACGAGAAGTTCGTCACCAATGCACGGCCCGAAATCGTCGAGGGCGAGCGCGAGAAACTTGCGGCCCTGAACGAAACCCGGGACAAGCTGTCGCTGGCTTTGTCGCAAATTCGCGAAGCCGGATAAACCGCCTGACGGCCCCGAAAACCGCGATTCGTCTAGCGCAAAGGTTGCGTCGCGCCTCGGCAATCGCGTTATAAGGCAGATTGCCGGCTTCTATCCGGTCAGTTGTGGCGTTTTGGCAACAGTAAGTTTGAAAGCTTTCGGTTATGAATGTTAAGGGACGGTTTGCCCATTTCCCGCCATAAACCGGGAGCACGCCATTTGTGGTCAAGTGGTTGTTGCCGTTTATTGCCCATTGCAGACACTGGATTGCCGATACAGGATTACTATGGACGCCAAGACAATTTCAAAAGCCAATTTGCCGAGCCGTCACGTTACCGTGGGGCCCGCCAGGGCACCGCACCGCTCTTATCTCTATGCAATGGGATTGTCGCCGGATGAGATCGCCCAGCCGCTGGTTGGCGTGGCCAGCTGTTGGAACGAGGCAGCTCCGTGCAACATTTCGCTGATGCGCCAGGCGCAGGTGGTCAAGAAGGGTGTGGCTGCAGCGAGCGGCACGCCGCGGGAATTCTGCACGATCACCGTTACGGACGGTATCGCGATGGGCCATCAGGGCATGAAATCGTCGCTGGTTTCCCGTGACGTGATAGCCGATTCGGTCGAATTGACGATGCGCGGCCATTGCTACGACGCGCTGGTCGGCCTTGCAGGCTGCGACAAGTCGCTGCCGGGCATGATGATGGCGATGGTGCGCCTCAATGTTCCATCCGTCTTCATCTATGGCGGCTCGATCCTGCCTGGAACCCACCGCGGGCGCCAGATCACGGTCCAGGACGTGTTTGAAGCTGTCGGCCAGCATTCGGTCGGTGCTATGGACGACGCCGAATTGCTGGAGATCGAACAGGCGGCATGCCCGTCGGCCGGTTCGTGCGGTGCACAGTTTACCGCCAACACCATGGCGACCGTTGCCGAGGCGATCGGGCTGGCTCTGCCTTATTCCTGTGGCGCACCGGCCCCGTTCGAGATGCGCGACCGCTTCAATTTTGCATCGGGCGAAAAGGTCATGGAACTGATCGCCCGCAACATCCGTCCACGCGATATCGTAACGCGAAAGGCGCTTGAGAATGCCGCAGCGGTTGTTGCTGCTTCCGGCGGGTCGACAAATGCGGGCCTGCACTTGCCAGCAATAGCGCATGAGTGCGGCATCGAGTTTGACCTTTTTGATGTCGCCGAAATCTTCAAGAAAACGCCCTATGTTGCCGATCTGAAACCGGGCGGCAAATATGTCGCCAAAGACATGTTCGAGGCTGGTGGCATTCCGCTCCTGATGAAAACCTTGCTCGACAATGGCTATTTGCACGGCGACTGCATGACGGTTACCGGGCGCACAATTGCCGAAAACATGGAAGCTGTGCGCTGGAATGACCAGCAGGATGTCGTCCATCCTGCCAACAAACCGATCACGCCAACCGGCGGGGTTGTCGGTCTGAAGGGCAACCTTGCCAGCGACGGTGCGATCGTCAAGGTAGCGGGGATGGAACGGCTGAAATTCACCGGGCCAGCGCGCTGCTTCGATTCCGAGGAAGAGTGCTTCGAGGCGGTCAATACCCGAAACTACAAGGAAGGCGAAGTCCTTGTCATCCGCTATGAGGGGCCCAAGGGCGGCCCGGGCATGCGCGAGATGCTGTCGACCACGGCTGCACTTTACGGGCAGGGCATGGGCGACAAGCTGGCGCTTATCACGGACGGGCGGTTTTCCGGCGCGACGAGGGGTTTCTGCATCGGTCATGTCGGGCCGGAAGCGGCTGTCGGCGGGCCGATCGGCTTGCTGCGCGACGGGGATATCATCGAGATCGATGCAGTGGAAGGCACGTTGGATGTTCGCCTTTCCGACGAGGAATTGGCCGCACGTGCCAAGGAATGGAAACCGCGCGAGACTGACTACCAGTCGGGCGCAATCTGGAAATATGCTCAAACCGTGGGTTCGGCACGCAAGGGTGCCGTGACCCATCCGGGCGGGGCAAAAGAAACGCATTGCTATGCCGATATCTGACCTGAAAAAATCCCTGACCGCACTTGCCGCATCCGGCGTCATCACGATGACGGCGCCCGCCATGGCTTTTGACAGCGCGTCGGTCATCAAGCCGGACTCCAACCCCTGGGCGGTGTTCAAGGACGGCTTTAATGCTTACAGCAAGGGCGAGAAGGACAAGGCTGTCGAGGCTTACAGGTTTGCCGCCGAAAAAGGCCATGCCGGTGCCCGCTGGAAACTGGCCCACATGTATGCCGACGGCGATGGCGTACCCGAGGACGACTACGAGGCATTCCAAATATTCGAAAAGATCGTACGCCAGGGTGCGGAACCCGGAACACCGGATTCGACATTCGTTTCCTCGGCCCTGGTTTCGCTTGCCGCCTATCTGGAGCGCGGCATACCGGGAACTCCGGTTCGACGCGATCAGGCGTCAGCACGGGAACTCTACTCGCAGGCCGCATCGGCGTTTGGTAATCCCGATGCCCAGTTTCATCTGGGCAGGATGCTCTTTTACGGCGAAGGTGGGTCACCCAATATCCGCCAGGCAGGGCGCTGGTTCAAACTGGCCGCGCACAAGGGCAATGCCGGTGCGCAAGCGATGCTCGGGAACATCCTGTTTCAAAGCGGCAAGATGGTCCGGGGCCTGGCGATGATCACGGTGGCACTGGAATCGGCCAAACCGGCAGATCGCAGCTGGATACGCGATCTTCAGGAACAGGCTTTTGCACTTGCGCCCGAAGCCGAGCGGCGGACTGCGATTGCAGTTGCCGAAAATATGCGCAACGGCAAGAAGTAGAATGCGATAACCGGGCAGACCGGGTGATCAGGGCTCGTAGCCTTCCACAAATGCCAGGCTGGAATTCGTTGACGCCTTGCGGATCGCGAGCAGAGGCGCGTATTCATCGCTGCGGTAGAACCGCCTTGCCGTTTCCATGTCGGGATATTCGACTATCGTCAGACGGCTGACACCGATATCATTTTCGACATTCTCGATTGCACCGCCACGCACCACGTAACGTCCGCCGTATTTTTTTATCAGCGCAGGAACTGCGGCGCGGTATTCGTCGAATTTTGTTGGGTCCGTGACTTCAATATGGGCAACGAGATAGGCGGCCATGGGGTCTCCTGCTGTTCAGTGGTTGTACGGATTGCCGGTTTGCGGTGTATCAGCCCTGTTTCGGTTCCGGTAGCGAAACCGGCACTGTCTTCTCCTGTTGCGCCGGATACGACATCAGCACTGACGGGCAGCCGTCGCCGAGCATCTTCCAGGATGTGTTGTTCAACACTTTCTCGCAGCGGGCAAGTTTGTTGCCGGAGGGTAGCCTGATGCAGGCAATCTGGCCTTCTTCGAACGTGGTGCCGTTGGCGCGGCACACGCATTTCGGTCCGGCATTGGCAGGAAATGACAATGCCGCTGCGCCGATCAGTCCCAGCAGGGCAATTCGTGCAAATCTCATCGTCAGCCTCCACGGGCTGCATTTGATGCATCATGATATCACATGCAGGGGATCGGGCAAATACCCATGCCTGCCACGTTTGGTATGACAGCAAAGCTGAATGCCCTGTGGCACGTTTGTGAAGAGAAAACCTTGTTCAGGCCGGGATGTCGAGCGTGACCACCACCGGCACGTGGTCCGACGGTTTTTCCCAGGCGCGGGTGTGCTTTTCGATTGATGATGCAACCAGGCGGTTAGCTGCTTCCGGGGATAGCAGCAGATGGTCTATGCGGATGCCATTGTTTTTCTGCCATGCACCAGCCTGGTAATCCCAGAAACTGTACATGCCGGGTTCACCGGAGACAGCCCGGAAAGCATCAGTCAGACCGAGATTGCAGAGTCGCCGGTAGGCGTTGCGGGTCTCCGGCCTGTAAAGCGCATCACCCTCCCAGGCTGCGGGATCGTGGCAGTCGGCCGGTTCGGGAATGACATTGTAGTCGCCTGCAAGAACGAACGGTTCCTCCAATTCCAGACGCTGCCGCGCCCAGTCCTCAAGGCGCTGCATCCAAGTCAGCTTGTAGGGATATTTTTCGGAATCAACCGGGTTGCCGTTTGGAAGATAAAGCGAAACCACGCGCAAAGCCGAGCCATCAACGGAAAAGACGGCTTCCATAAAACGCGCCTGATCATCATTATCGTCGCCCGGCAGGCCGCGATTGACCTCGTCGGGGGTGGATTTTGACAGGATCGCCACGCCATTGAAGCCCTTTTGGCCGTGGGTTTCCACGTGGTAACCAAGGGCCTCTATTTCGAGGCGGGGAAAATTTTCGTCGACCGACTTGATCTCCTGCAGGCAGACCATGTCCGGACTGCTGTCTTCAAGCCAATGCAGCAGATTGCCGATGCGCGCCTTGACGCCGTTGATGTTCCAGGTCGCGATCTGCATGGCACTCCCTTATGCACAGAAAAGTCTTGTGCGCAGCTTGCGCTATTTTGCCGCAGCTTTAGCGTTGGCATGTTTTTTACCATCAAGGGGCAACGCCTATGACTGACGCTTCAATCGGCACAGCCGAACAACTGCGAGACCCGGGTTATACGCCGCCAATTGGTAAAGCGATACCGCTTGGCATTCAACATGTGCTTGCGATGTTCGCTTCCAATGTGACGCCAGCGATCATCGTGGCTGGTGCCGCCGGATTTGGGTTTGGTTCCAATTCGCCTGATTTCCCCAATCTCATCTACATGATCCAGATGTCGATGCTGTTTGCCGGCATTGCGACCCTGTTCCAGACGATCGGAATGGGGCCGGTGGGTGCGCGACTTCCAATCGTCCAGGGAACCAGCTTTGCATTTTTACCGGTGATGATACCGGCGGTCGCCGGACAGGGTGTTGCCGGCATGGCCGGATTGATGACCGGTGTTTTTATCGGCGGGCTTTTTCATGCCACGCTTGGAACGTTTATAGGCCGTATCCGCTTTGCCTTGCCTCCCCTGGTGACCGGACTG
>JAHEGF010000238.1 GCA_024645155.1 Phyllobacteriaceae bacterium
CATCCGGTGCGTCATTGGCGCAAACCGGCGTCGAGCTTGGCGGTTACGTATCGTTTTCCGGTATCCTGACGTTCAAAAACTCCACCGAATTGCGCGACATCGCCAAATCCGTTCCCTTGGACCGGCTTCTGGTGGAAACCGATGCGCCATATCTTGCGCCGGCGCCAAACCGCGGCAAGCGTAATGAACCGGTTTTCGTCAAGGATACGGCAGCGGTGCTTGGCGATACCCTGGGCATCGGCCTGGAGGAAATCTCAAGAGCCACGACCGACAACTTCCACCGGTTGTTTACCAAAGTGCCTCGACCGGAAATGCGCGGTGGCTGAAAAGCAGGATATTCTCCGGTTGACGATTCTTGGCTGTGGCTCGTCAGCGGGTGTGCCGCGGATTACCGGTGATTGGGGAGCCTGCGACCCGGAAAATCCCAAAAACCGGCGGCTGCGCTGTTCGGTACTAGTCGAGCGTATCCGGGACGACGGCAAACGCACCACCGTTGTGATTGACACCGGACCCGATTTTCGCCGGCAAATGCTGGTATCTGCGACACGGCGGCTTGATGCCATAGTCTATACCCATGCCCATGCAGATCACATACACGGCATTGACGACTTGCGCGGCTATGTCCTGCAGCAACGCGCGCGCATGCCTATTTATGCGGATGCCAATACGCTGAAGCGGCTGAAGGGCGGTTTCGACTATTGTTTTGCGACGCTGGAAGGCAGCGGATACCCACCAATTGTCGATGCTCACGAAATATGCGCAGGTCAGCCATTCATGATCGAAGGAGAGGGCGGTTCCCTCACCTTTGAACCCCTGTTGCAAAGCCACGGAGGTACGTTTTCGCTGGCCTTCAGGATCGGCCCGTTTGCCTATTGCACCGATGTCAGTTCGTTCCCCGCCGAGACCGCCAAACGCCTCGCCGGCCTGGATTACCTTGTTATCGGCGCATTGCAGTACAAACGGCACCCGAGCCATTTCAGCCTTGAGGAAGCACTGGAATGGATAGCCAAACTGAAACCACATAAGAAATCCTATTTGACGCACATGCATATTCCGCTCGACTATCAAACGGTGCTGCAGGAAACGCCCGATGACGTGGAACCTGCATATGACATGTTGAGACTTGAAGTACCTGCTCCAAGATATTGAATTTACGGAGTTAACCATATGAGTAAATCCGTTGATCGTGTCCGCGCTGCTGCTGCCAAGTGCGGCCTTGCGATTGACATTTGCAGGTTTGGCCAATCGACAAGAACGGCGCAGGAAGCGGCCGAACAATGCGGGTGTTTGGTAGACCAGATCGTGAAATCCCTGATTTTTGAAAGTGCTGACAGCGGCACTCTTGTGCTGTTTCTGGTGCCCGGAAACCACCGGCTGGATCTGAAACGCGCTGCCACGGCGTTTGGAGAGACAGTCAAACGGGCCGATCCGGACCTGGTGCGCGAAAGAACCGGTTTTGCCATCGGCGGGGTTTCTCCGCTGGGTTCTCTTGAACCTATGCCGGTCTTTGCCGCACCGGAACTGCTGGAACATGCAACCGTGTGGGCTGCCGCCGGCGCACATGATGCCGTGTTTGAAGTTGCTCCGTCAGCGTTGATTGCGGCCGCCAAAGCCATCGTCGCAGACATTTCCGGTGAATAGCGTTTCCGAAATATGTGCCGGATGTATTCATTAATACAATGAGATAATTTATATAAATGTTCCATAATATATCTTATGCGATCTTTGTTACTGTGGCACCTTGAAATCGCGTACTGACGACAGACCAACACCCTGCTCATGGCAATCCTTCCGCCCGCCAAAGATCGTCCCAGCTGAAGGAACGGACTTATTGTGTATGAATCAACCGTTCATGCGTACCGAATGTCTGGCCGCCATCGCCATACTTGCTGTTGTCGAACCGCTCCTGCTTGCGCTCGTAGTTCTTCCATACCTGTTCGGCGCGCTTTTTGAGCGGTGCTGCCATGTCCTTGCAATCCATTCGCAGGTCACCCTTGACGCGTTTCAGTGCCCGCCACAGTTCGTAGGCACTGTCCTTGGCGATAGCGACATGTCTTTTCTCATGACGCCAGACGCTGTCGATAAACGATTTCCACGATGATTTTAGCTGTGGGCTTGCGCCTTTGCCCGGCACCCATTTTGGAATGGTGTATGTGACGTTGATCACCACGTCGATCGAATCTATCAGGCATTGCTTGTTCCATGCATAGCCCTTGGTATTGGTTATCTTGTAACTGATATTGGCGGTGGCAACGTAATGGCCTTTCTTGTTCCTGATACGCGGACCCTTGGCAGAAATCTGTTTGTAGATTTCCGCCCCGTTCTTACCGGACACGGTGTAGTATTTGGTATTTTCGTTGATTATCACCCTGGCAGCCGCCGGTTCGGACAAGACCAGCGCTAATCCGAGCGCCAACGGGATACAAATTGTCCGAATCAACGCATTCACGATCATGCCCCTTGTCCAATGCCAACAAATCAAGCAGCTGAAACAATAGTTGTGGAGTAACTTTATGCAACCTTCTAAAGACATTTCCAGGCTGGTCGAGATCATGGCGGCACTGCGGAACCCCGAAAGCGGTTGCCCGTGGGATATCGAGCAGGATTTCGAGACCATTGCGCCCTATACGATTGAAGAAGCCTACGAAGTGGCCGACGCGATCAGTAATGGCAGCATGGGCGAATTGAAGGATGAACTGGGTGATCTGCTTCTCCAGGTTGTCTATCATGCACAAATGGCCAGCGAGGCGGATGCGTTTTCCTTCGGAGATGTCATTGAGGCCATAACAACCAAGATGATACGGCGCCACCCGCATGTGTTTGGCGATGAGGATGCACGCAATGCCGGTGTTGCAAAGGGGTTCTGGGAGAAAATAAAGGCGTCGGAGCGGGCGCAAAAACAGGACGGCCCGGACCGGGAAAACAGCCTGCTCGATTCGGTTCCGATTGCCCTGCCCGCCCTTACCCGCGCACTGAAACTTCAGCAAAAAGCTGCGCGCGTCGGATTTGACTGGGAAAACCGCGAGCTGGTGTATGAAAAATTCGAAGAAGAAGTCGGCGAACTGAACTCGGCGATCACTGCTGGCGATAGCGACCGGATTGAAGATGAATTCGGAGACGTGTTTTTTGTTCTTGTGAATTATGCCCGGCACTGCGGGGTCGATCCCGAAAAAGCGCTCAGGCGAACCAACGACAAATTTCGCAGACGGTTTCGGCATATCGAATCCAACATCGCAAATTCCGGATCGGAAATTGAAAAAGCGTCACTTGATGAGATGGAAGATCTTTGGCAGCAGGCAAAGAGCCACGAACGCCGCTAGCTCTGCCCGCACAGGCCGTTTGAACCGATCAGGTGCCGGTGGTGCCATGTTCCAGAATGCGACTTCGGTCGCCGCCGTGTGCAGGTGTCGCGGCCTCTTTTGTCACACGTTCCCGGATGTACCCGATCGTCCGGGAATTTGACCGCAGATCAATGTCCACGCTGCCATCCTCATTGTCGATACGGCAAGTCACATTGCCGACCTCGTAAAGCCAGCCTGTCATGTGGTGATCGCCGGTTGAAACATGCACCCGGATATGCTCGATGTTTCCGGCTGCAAGGGTCTCTATTTCCGCCTTGAGCCTGTCTATCCCCTCGCCTGTTACAGCGGAAACAGCAACGACAGCCGGCGCACCCTTCTTTGGAACATGGACTGCGATCGCGTCGCGCCGTGGCTTGTCAACAAGATCGATCTTGTTCCAGACTTCGATGACCCGATCCGGGTCTTCCGAATTCACCGCAAGGCCTTCGAGTATGCGCCGGACATCTTCGGCCTGTGCATCGCGGTCCGGGTCGGCAATATCGCGAACATGGAGGATTACGTCGGCTTCAACAACCTCTTCGAGTGTTGCGCGAAATGCCGCAACCAAGTGGGTAGGAAGGTCGGAAATGAAACCGACGGTATCGGACAAAAGAACAATCGTGCCCTGCGGAAGCTGGAGACGGCGCAGGGTTGGATCAAGCGTGGCAAAAAGCTGGTCTTCTGCAACAACCCCCGCCCCTGTCAGGCGGTTGAACAGTGTCGACTTGCCGGCATTTGTGTAACCGACGATTGCGACGATCGGAAAAGGCACCTTCTTGCGCTTTTTGCGATGCAGGCTGCGGGTGCGGCGCACGGTTTCCAGCTGCCGCTTGAGTTTCTGGATTTTTTCCTGCAGCAACCGGCGGTCGGCTTCGATCTGCGTTTCGCCGGGGCCACCAAGAAAACCGGCACCGCCACGCTGGCGCTCAAGATGCGTCCAACTGCGTACAAGGCGCCCTCTTTGGTAGTTCAGGTGGGCAAGTTGAACCTGGATGACACCTTCCCGGGTCTGCGCCCGGCGCCCGAAAATCTCAAGGATCAATCCGGTTCGATCCAGCACCTTTGCATTCAATTCGGTTTCAAGATTGCGCTGCTGCACGGGAGAAAGAGGATAATCGAAAATGACCAGATCGATATCGCTATCAGAAACCAGCTTTGCCAGTTGTGCGGTTTTGCCGGTGCCAATTAATGTGGCTGGCCGTGGCTGGGCAACCTGAACGATTTCGCTGTGCACCACATCCAGCCCGATGGCATTTGCGAGGCCAATGGCCTCTTCAAGTCGCGCGGCCGGCGAGCGCGCATTGCCACCGGTACGGGTAGAACCGGTGCCGGATTCACTCAGAACCGGTACGACGACTAGAGCGATGGTCAAGCTAATCGCTTCCGCCGGTCGTTCGAGCCGGTGTTGCGATCACACTGCTCCGGTTCGTGTGGCTCATATGGTTGTTCAGTCGCTTGCTTCTTCTTCAGGTTCAAACATCTGAACCGGCTGGCTTGGCATGATGGTTGAAATCGCGTGTTTGTAGACAAGCTGGGAATGCCCGTCGCGCCTAAGCAAGACACAAAAATTATCAAATGAAGTAACAACTCCAGTCAGTTTCACGCCATTTACAAGAAAGATTGTCAGGGGATTCTTGCTTTTGCGGACCGAGTTTAGAAACACGTCCTGGAGATTTTGCGAACGTTCGGCCATTTTTTCTATCTGAATCCAGTTTTACTAATGTTTTCCATAGCGGACATATCACGGGTTACTGCCAATCGCAAAGCAATCCGGCAGGACGGATCGCCGCGCCTTGTAAACGGCTGACCACGCATAACAAAT
>JAHEGF010000239.1 GCA_024645155.1 Phyllobacteriaceae bacterium
CCCCGCCATACCGGGTTCGAAGAATCCGGGAATGAAGCGCCGCGATGTTCCCGTCTGTTTTGTATTCTTCGCCATCATCCTAGACCTGACCGATCCAGGCCGCGATTTCCTGTCCGAAAAGCTCCTGACACCGGATGTTGGCAGCAAAGGGTGCCCGGGTTGTTTCCAGAAAAGCCGGGTTTGTCGCTGCTTCGATTGTTTTGTAGTTGCCTTCCTCATCGCGGGCCAGTTCAATGATTGTTCCCGAAAATCCTGCGAAATTGGAGGTACGCGATCGCACAGTGACATCAACGCGAAAAATGGTCCCGGGATCGGAATCGGCGCTCACAAACGGATAGCGGGCAGATGGCGCATCCGGGAGAATCTTTGCCAGAGGTGCAGACATGTTTGCAGCGCTTATTTCCGGGCTCCGGCCATAGACGGTAAATGCCCGTGCCAGGTTGACAAGTGGTACTCCACTCAAGCTTCGCAGTTCATAGAGCTCCTCAATTGCTTCATAGGGCCCGTTCTTGAGCCCGTTGGTCAAAGCCTCGGCAGTTTCACGCGGATTGCCTTGCCCGGCATCGGGCGGGCGGCGAAACGCATCTGCCACACTGGCGGACTTTCTCGCATCGTTGAGCGCTACGCCGAGCGACTGGAAACCGGCTTCCAGCAATTCCGGTGGTGCGGCGTTCAGATCGACGAGCCCCAATTGGTCCTGAACGGTGATTTCGACCTGCATCTGGCCGCAAACCGTGCGCATCGGCTCCGAGTTCAACTGCAACCCCGTATCCTGTGCCTGTTCCGCAGGAACGGCGAGTTTTGCGTTGATGACGCCGGCCAGCCCTTCTGCCAGAATTGCCAGGCGGTCGTTTTGATAGCTGCCCGATGCGATCGCCAGGTCCGTTCTGGCCGCCAGAACAAACGGGGTGATCGCCGCCGTTACAACCAGCAGGAACAGCAGCACCCCAACAAGGGCAAAACCGTCACGACCGGTTCCATCGCCAGCCGAAGGTGTCCCGATATCCCGATTCCGCCACAGGATTGTTCCAATGGAGATACGCAATCCGGTTTTTCCCTGGCAAAACATGGCGGATCAATCACTCACTCTCTGGGTGCAGGCTATATGCCATTTCCCGGTTCTGGTTCTTCATTACCAGAATGTTGCTGTTGATTTCCGATACGGTCCATGGACCGATCGCCTCGCCCTGGCCGATCCATTTTGAATTGGGATCGCCATCGATGCTGATCAGCGCCTTGGAAGCGAATTGCGAGATGCTGACCCCGACAAGCTTGATGGCTGGCGGTTCGACCGGTGGTTCCTTCCTGGCAACGGCGGGTTTGGGTTCAGGTTTCGGTTTCTTGGCCTCCTGCGGCGCCCGGAATTTTCGCCGGTCGGGGCTGAACAAAGGCCGGGAAAAACTCTGCACGAACTTGAGATCAGAAACCGCGTTGATGCTGGTCTGCCCGTCGGCAGTGCTGAGTGCCACATCAGCCTTGCCATGTCCGTTTGCAAAAATCGGGGACGTGTTGACCGGTTCACGCATCATGTAGGCATTGGCCGCGGCAAGTGCGCCCGTCAGAACCGTGAGTGTTGAAAATCTGACGAGGCGTTTCATTGTGCTGGCCCGGTTTCGCTGGCAGCCGCAAGCTCAGGGCCGGCTGGAGGAAGTGCCCCATAAAACTGGACCTGGACGACGATTTCCGGTTCAAGCTTCTGACCTGATGTCTGGGAACTGATTGTTGACCGTATGACCACGTTGCGGATGACCAGGAACGGACGCGAGGTTTCGATCTCGAACAAGGTGCCATGTACGGCTTCGTTTGTTCCCGAAAAATCGGCGCGCAGGCCGGCATAGCGAATATCGCCGCGCTGCAGTATGGGTGCATTGCCCACAGACAACACATTGACACCATGGGACGCGGCTATCGCAGTAAACCGGCTTTGCAAATTGCCTCTGATGATGGCTTCGCTAGACCCCTGAAGAAACTCTGAGCTTTCCGCGGCCTGGTCCGAAATGGCAGGCCTGTTTTCCAGCGCCTTTTTCAATGCAATGACCGACTGAAGCTGACCCAGTTCCTGGCGTTTGGCCTTGACCGTTTGCGCTTCGGCGCCAAGCGAGTTTGCCGCCAGCCAGACAATGCCGGTGCCAATCATTACCAGTGTCAGCACCATGGCGAGCGCACTGAGGCGCCGGACGGCTTTGGACGCGTTCAGCAGGGCGGTTAGCCTATCCATCTGAGGCCTCCACCTCCATCGTTATCGTGAAACGCTCGCCGTCCTGGTTGCTGACACGCACCACAGGCGCCTTGAAGGTTGGTGCCTTGAAGAGGGGCGATTGATCAAGCGCCGGAATGAGCGAAGCAGCCGACGCAGCCATACCGGTAAACGATATGGTGTCGCCCCCGATCTGGATATCCGAAAGCCAGGCAGAATCAGGAATCACCCGGGACATCTCCTCAAGTATCACCGCGACCGGCACCGACGATTGCTTTTGCTTTCGAACCTCCGAAATCTGGTCGATTTTCCGGTTTCGCTCCGCTATCAGCTTGCGCACGGCCAGCGCTTCTGTCCGGGCAACCGAAATCTGTTGGTCGAGTTCATTGCCAGCTTGCCGGTAGCGCCAATATGCGTGACCCATAGTCAGTGCCACCGCGGTTGTAATAAGTGCAGCCGCTACCGCCGGCATCCGGCGCCGGAGTTTTTTCCACAGTGACGGCGGAACCAATGCCGATTCCGCATAGGTAGCCGGACCGCCGGAAGCGGCATCGCCGGAAAACCGGATTTCACGAACCGCCAGGCCCGCTTCCGATACGGCCGCCAGCACGGGATCAAAAAACGCCTTTTTGACAATGAGGTAACCGCTGCCGTCCGACTTGCCGTCATGGCCGGTACAGACAAGATGAACATCGTTGATCGCGAAAGGCGTTGACGCCTGAACATCCAGCTTGGCCATTGCTTCCAGACGGCTTTTGGGAAGCCGCAACGGAGAGATTTGACGCTTCAGGTAACGTTCGGGACTGACAATGATCGCGACGTCCGGTTTGGTCGGCTTCGATCGTGAACAAAGGTCGCGTAAGACATTTGCAAGCTCGGACACGTCAGACACGAGGATGGATTTGTCATCCTTTCCGGAGACCGGAAATTCGATGACAATGCCTTGCCGCCCAAGCTGCAAAGTGACCCCGGCCGGCTTGTATTCACCACCATCCCTCGACGGCAGGATGTCGCGGAGCTCTTCGCCAAGCCAGTCGTAAACGTCTGTTATACGGTCGCGCATCAGTTCAAGCCGTTTGCTGTGTCTTACCTATCGTAGCTGATCTGCAAGTCCCTTGATATCTCACGCGCTGCTAATCGACGCTAATTCACCGTTACATTTCGATTAACTACGAAAACGAAACAGTAACAATACAAATTCAACATGCTTCAATATATTTAAAGTATATAGCAAAATATTGACTATTTTACATAATTGTCATTCTTTGGAATGCTCATGGCAATAAATGCACTTTAGCTGCGGGATTCAAAGTTACAAATATTTAATGGAAATTCTATGTACCCGGAGCCGTGCAATGTGCCACTTTACCCCTGAAAAAACGGCCCACGCCAATGTCGGTAACTCACACTGGATTGGCGCGCGGGCCGGGATGCAATTGGCACGTGGCCTGCGGGGGCGTTGTGGTGCCCGAGAGTAGGGGGTTGTCGGTCGAGAAGCTGGCGTGAACATTGGTCAAACCGGCAACTGCCGAGCGGTCGCAAGTGGCAGTCACTGTCACTGCCGCACGGTATCACGGGATGACTGCAATTCAGGGTCCGGACCACAAGGCCTTAGCGATATTGCCGACTGTCCGCCTTGCTGTTCCCGGGATTTCAGATCGCATCGGTGGTTCGTATATGTATCGATTGTTGCTAGTTTTGATCTTGGCCTTTTCAGTGACCGCCTGCGGTTCACTTGGATCGGAAGGCGGTATCTTTGAAAATGCATTGCAGGATCTTGATTCCACCGGGAAACCGATACCGAAAAGCAAAGGCGGCGGCCTCCAGAGCCTGTTCGGGAAAAGCGAGGACGACTCGTTTTCGGGTGCGGTTGCCGAGGGATCGGGCCAGTTCGTCTCGTCGCGGGCGCCGGCCGTTGCAATCGAACAGACCACATCAGGCGGCCAGGGCTACCGGCTAAACCTGGTCGACGCGCCGATCAGCGCGGCGGCTCAAAACATACTGGGCGACATACTGGGCCTGAGTTATACTGTCGATCCACGGGTCCGGGGTACCATGACCCTGCAGACCAGCAATCCGGTGACCAGCAATGTCCTCGTTGATATTTTCGAGGCAACCCTGGTGGCCAACGGCGCCACGATTGTCAAAAGCGGCGGCACCTACCAGATCGTTCCCATAAACGAGGCTCTGTCCAGCACTCCCGCTGTGAGCATTCCATCGGTCAGCCCATCGGGACCCGGTTTGAAAGTGCAGGTTATCGAGCTTCGCTACATTTCGGCTGAAGAAATGCGCAACATCCTGTCGCCGATCAGCCGGGAAGGGTCGATACTGCGGGTTGATAACGCGCGAAATTTGATAATGCTCGCGGGAAATTCAAGCGATCTGGCATCAATGCGCGATGCCATAAGCGTGTTCGATGTCGACTGGATGCGCGGAATGTCCGTGGCACTGCATCCACTGAAAACGTCGAAGCCCGCCGAAGTTGCCCGCGAACTTGAAACGATATTCGGGGTTAATGACGGCCCGGGTGCGAAATTGATCCGCTTTGTTCCAAATGAGCGCCTCAGATCGGTTCTGGTCATCACGTCGCGGCCGCAATACCTCAAACGCGCTGCCAGCTGGATCCGTCAGCTTGATCGCCTGGCAAACAAGAACGAGGAACGTCTTTTCGTTTATTCGATCCAAAACCGGCCTGCCGACGAAATGGCCAAGGTTTTACAGTCTGTTTTGAACGGAAGCAGCAGCGGCACCGACGCTAGCACTTCGCTGCCGCCGGATGTTCAGCCGGTCGAAGTATCCGGCGACGTCAGCCAGCAACCCCCGCCGGCATATGCGCCTTCTGCAGGATCTGCAGCAACAGCCGCATCGGTGGTAGCAGATATTGAGAACAATGCGCTTCTGATTTCTACTACCGCGCGCGAATATGAGCGCATTGAGCGTATCCTGCAGCAGCTCGACGTTCTG
>JAHEGF010000240.1 GCA_024645155.1 Phyllobacteriaceae bacterium
AAATAATTGCGGATACGCGCCATTCCGGATGATCTTTTCGGTAATAGTTCGGACATAGAGCCAACGGTCTCATAAGAACTGGAATACCCGAATATGGGCATTAGTGCGCCCATCGAAGCGCCAAACGCCTGTTTAGCCGATCATTCGGTTTCGAGCCACAATTTTTGGAAGAATATTTTTATCCGGACTATTCGACGGTAACGGATTTCGCAAGATTGCGCGGCTGGTCGACATCGGTACCCATGAACACTGCAGTGTAATAGGCCAGCAACTGGATCGGGACGGCATAGACAATTGGCGCTATCAACTCGGGAACATCGGGCATGATGATCGTTTCCATGGTTTGCATCGATGCAGTCGCAGCGCCCTTTTCATCGGTGATCAAAATGATGCGGCCCCCGCGAGCGGCAACTTCCTGCATGTTTGAGACGGTCTTCTCGAAAATCCGATCATGAGGCGCGATGACGATGACCGGAATGGAATCGTCGATCAGGGCGATCGGTCCGTGCTTGAGTTCACCGGCTGCGTAACCTTCGGCATGGATGTAGGATATTTCCTTCAGTTTGAGGGCACCTTCCATGGCCAGCGGATAGTTGGTGTCGCGACCGAGATAAAGCACATCCTTGACCTGCGCCAATTCGCGGGAAATTTCTTCGATCCGGTTTTCCAGCTTCAGCGCCATGCGGGTATAGCGCGCGGTTTCGGACAATTCGCGAACGAAAGCCTTTTCCTGGGCCGGGCTTATGGTGCCGCGTTTGGCGGCAGCGCGTATCGCAAGCGAAGCCAGCACCGCCAACTGGCAGGTAAATGCCTTGGTTGAAGCGACTCCGATCTCGGGTCCGGCAAAGATCGGAAATACAACATCGGATTCACGAGCGATGGTCGATTCGCGCGCGTTGACGATCGAACCGATGATCTGGCCCTGGGAACGGCAATATCGCAACGATGCGAGCGTATCTGCTGTCTCGCCGGACTGGGAGATAAACAGCGCGGCGCCGTTCTTCGCCAAGGGCATTTCGCGGTAGCGGAATTCCGAGGCGACATCGATGTCGACAGGCAGGCGCGCCAGCCGCTCGAACCAGTATTTGCCAATGAGCCCGGCGTAGTAGGCTGTTCCGCATGCCGATATTGCCAGCCGGTCAATCGTGCCGAAATCAATTGCCGCATTGAGCGGGCGTGCCTCGTATTTCGAGAAATCAAGATAGTTGGAAAGCGTATGGGATATCATTTCCGGCTGTTCATGGATTTCCTTTTCCATGAAATGGCGGTGATTGCCCTTTTCAACCAGTATCGCCGTTGTCGTCGATTTCTGCCGGCTGCGCTCGACGGGATTGCCTGCTTCGTCGAAGATTTCAAAGCTGTCGCGATGAATTGCCGCCCAGTCGCCATCGTCGAGGTAGGTGATGTCGTTGGTAAAAGGTGCCAGCGCAATCGCGTCGGACCCGACATAGGCCTCGCCATCTCCATGGCCGATTGCCAGGGGCGGCCCGTGGCGGGCGGCAATCAAAAGGTCATCATTGGTGCGGAACATGATAGCGAGAGCAAATGCGCCTTGCAGCCGCGAAATCGCTGCGTGAGCTGCCTCAATTTCCGATTTGCCATTCTCCAGTTCGCGCTGGATGAGGTGACAGACGACTTCGGTGTCGGTCTGGGAATGGAACTCGCTTCCCTGCGCGCGCAGTTCATCGCGTAATTCGGCAAAATTTTCGATGATCCCGTTGTGGACCACCGATACATCTCCGGCAAAATGGGGGTGGGCGTTCGTCTCGTTTGGCACGCCGTGGGTTGCCCAGCGTGTGTGACCGATACCGATCCGGCCTTCCAGCGGATCTTCACCGAGTTTCTTTTCGAGGTTCCCGAGCTTGCCTTCGGCGCGACGGCGATCGAGCACGCCATCATTGAGCGTAGCAACACCGGCGGAGTCATAGCCACGGTATTCCAGTCTCTTGAGAGCATCGACAATCAATGGTGCGACCGGCCTGCGACCGATGATACCCACGATTCCGCACATTGAGCCTTCCCCCGGGATTCGAACCAAAGAATTATAGCACCGCGTTGGTAGTGATTTTCCTAATATTACGGAAATCACGGTTCGTATCAGTGTCTTTCAGGGAAAATGCGGCAGAACCCGGAAATGACTGCTTGCTGGACCTATTTCTTTCTTGCCTGACCGGACAGACGGGCGCGCAGCCTGGCGGCCAGACCCTTTTTGTTGACTTGCCGGGCGCGGCCTATGGCCAGATCTTCGGGACCTACATCATCGGTGACAACACTTCCCGAAGCGACGTAACTGCCGGCACCGATCTTTACCGGGGCAATCAGCGAGGAATTCGATCCGATAAAGGAATTCTCCCCAATGTCGGTGACATGTTTGGCGTAACCGTCATAGTTGCAGGTGATCGTGCCGGCGCCGATATTGGCCCCCGCACCGACATTGGCATCGCCAATGTAGGACAGATGATTGACTTTGGCACCGGTATGGATGGTCGCCTTTTTTATCTCGCAGAAATTGCCGACCTTCGCATTTGCCCGCAAATCGGCACCGGGCCTCAGCCGTGCGAATGGTCCAACTTCGGCACCTTCACCGACAAGCGTTCCCTCGAGATGCGAAAATGCCCGAATGCGGGCCTTGCCTGCGATCTTGACTCCTGTCCCGAAAAACACATTCGGTTCTATTGTCGTGTCGGCGCCGATTTCTGTATCGTGCGAAAAATACACGGTGCCGGGATCGATCAGTGTAACACCGTTCAGCATGCATTCCTTACGGCGGCGTTCCTGCCAGATCGCTTCGACTCCTGCCAATTCCGCCCGCGTGTTGACGCCCAGCAGATTTTCGCCTTCAGTTTCCATGGCAACAACGAGCTCGCCCTGTTTACGGGCTATTTCTACAATGTCGGTGAGGTAGTATTCACCCTTGGCATTGTCGTTTCCGATCAGGTCGAGCATTTCGAGGAGTTTCGCGCCCGATATTGCCATCAGCCCGCCATTGCAAAAGGTTATCAAACGCTCGGCTTCACTGGCATCCTTGTGTTCGCGAATTGCAATCAACTGGCCACCGTCGGTAATCAGCCGGCCATAGCCGCCGGGATCTGCCGTGTGAAAACCCATGACAACAACGGCGGCGCCCCGGGCGATCCTACTGCGGGCTTCAGTCAGCGAAACGGGGTCTATCAGCGGGCTGTCGCCGAACATCACCAGCACGGTGTCGTAGCCGCGCGCTATCGCGCCGCGGGCGGCCAGTACGGCGTGGGCCGTCCCCTGCCGTTCTTTTTGAACGAACATCTCTGCATCAGGTGCAAGTGGTGCGACGGCTTGCTGGATAATCTCGGCATCGCGGCCAACGACAATTGCCAGGTCGCTTTGACCGGCGCCGTTTGCCGCAAGGACAACATGATTGATCATTTCAAGGCCTGCGATCCGGTTCAGCACCTTCGGCTCGCGGCTTTTCATGCGGGTGCCGTCACCTGCAGCAAGGATGATCGACAAGCATTTCTGGTCAGTCATGTCAGTTCAGTGTCCCATTTGATCGCGCATTCCCTTTTCATGATTTGAGGGAAATCGTCAATTACTGCCGGTTCCGGACGACCAGACGTTCAGCCAACAATAAACACAAAGTGTGAACAACTTGGGTGCGGGCAAACCGGGCCGGCAAGGTTCAAAATGGCAAATTCAGCCCAACCGTCCGAGCACCGGGAACATCTCAAGCAACCAATAGGAAAACGCCTGTAGCCCGCCTGTCAGAAACAGCACGCCGGCGACGACCAGCATCACTCCCATCACCTTTTCAACCCGGCCCAAATGAACGCGAAACCGGGACAGAAAGCGCATAAACGCACCTGAAAACAAGGCGGCGGCGATGAAAGGAATGCCAAGTCCGGCCGAATAGACAGCCAGCAGCAATGCACCCTCGCCCAAGGTTTCGCGCCCACCGGCAAGCGTCAGGATCGGGCCGAGAACCGGTCCGATGCATGGAGTCCAGCCAAATGCAAATGCCAGGCCCATGACATAAGCGGCAATCCTGCTTGCCGGTTTTCCGGAAGCCTGGAACCTGGCCTCTCGCGACAATAGTGGAATGCGGATCACACCCAGGAAATTGAGCCCCATCGCGATGATGACCAATCCGGCAACGATGGCAATCTCCTGTTGCCACACCAGCAAAAGGCGGCCGATTGCCGATGCGCCGGCGCCAAGTGCCACAAAAACCGTCGAAAACCCGAGGACGAATGCAAATGACGAAGACACCAGCGACAGGCGACCTTCGGCGGGCTCCGCTTCGCCACCATCGGTGCCGCGAAAGTCCTCGACTGAAACGCCTGCCATGTAACACAGATAAGGCGGGACCAGCGGCAAGACACAGGGAGACAGAAACGACAACGCCCCTGCCCCCAGCGCGCTTGCATATCCGATATCGACAGCCATGTGTTCTCCGTGTTTGGCGCTTCGGCAATGTCGTCAGACGCGGCTATAGTCTGAATGGACGCCACTTTCCAATCACCTTTGCGTCGTTTGTGGCGAGACATTTCAGCGCTGTTGAAGCGGGCGCGGATTTACCTGCGTTTCGCGACATTTTCAATGTTGACCCGTGCGGACCGCATGCCTATGTTCCGCGCACTTTCGCGCGGCCTGATTTGCCGCCTGTGGGAGCGCGTAGCTCAGCTGGTAGAGCAACTGACTTTTAATCAGTAGGTCCAGGGTTCGAGCCCCTGCGCGCTCACCAACAAAATCAATGACTTAGCGTAAATTGCAAACGCTGATCAAATTGCTTGGGTTACAAATGGGTGACAAAACACTGTTTGTGCCCACATTCTGACGGGACTCCTACTTATCCCCAATCCGGCACCCCACCACCCCGGCACACCCCAGATGCTGTGTGGGTCCCATCTGGCAGTGACATACAAATCCGGATGAACGGGGTGCCGGAATTCATGGATGGGCCGGAAAGCTGATCTGAAAAATTTTTCACCAAAATTTGCGATCTATTCCTCTGGTTTCCAATTTAACATAGTGGACCGATTCAGTGGGGGCGGATCAGCCGCGCAAAACAATCAATAATTGCAACATTGTCAAGCTGCTGCCAAAGCGGGATAAATTGTGACATTATTGCAATGAATCCTCCGAATGCATGCCCGGAACGGGTCTACAAATTCGTATTTGGTT
>JAHEGF010000241.1 GCA_024645155.1 Phyllobacteriaceae bacterium
TGGCAGGGACGCGGCATGACGGAAGAAATCCTCACACCGAAGGACGAAAGCGATGCCGCGGAAATCATTACCGCCGCAGGCGCTTCCGGTGAAACCCTGTCCATTGAGGGCGGCGGCACAAAACGCAGTCTATTCGAAGTCAGTGAGGGCGGCCGGATCATTTCGTCGCGCGCGCTAACCGGAATCATAGCCTACAACCCTGCCGAACTGGTGATGTCGGTTCGTGCTGGCACATCGCTTGCCGAAGTCGAGGCCGAACTCGACAAAAACGGACAGCGTTTGGCGTTCGAGCCGATGAGCTATGAGTGCTTGTCGATGGATGACGGCGAACAGACCATCGGTGCGGTGGCTGCGATGAACAATTCCGGTCCCCGGCGTTTAGTTGCCGGTGCCGCTCGTGACAGCCTGCTTGGTGTCCGTTTCGTCAATGGCCGTGGCGAAGTAGTCAAGAACGGAGGCCGCGTAATGAAGAACGTCACCGGTCTCGATCTGGTCAAGCTGATGGCCGGTTCGCGCGGGACACTCGGGTTCCTGACGGAAGTGACCTTCAAGGTCTTGCCGATCACTGAAACCGAATCGACGCTTGCGCTGCGCGGCCTCGATGACGAGGCCGCCGCCAATGCGCTAGCACACGCCATGGCATCGTCAGCGGAGGTCTCCGGTGCTGCGCATCTGCCCGAATTGACAGCCAACCGCGTCGCTGGAGGAGCCCTTGGCAGCGAACCGGCAACCGTGATCCGCGTCGAGGGGTTTGCCGCTTCCGTTTCCCACCGTATCGCGCAGTTGAAGGGACTATTTTCAGAGGTCGCGGAACTGCAGGAAATCGGCGAACAGCAATCCCGAGATCTATGGCGGGACATCCGCGAGGTCATGCCGTTTGCCGGCAATGACAGTGCATTATGGCGCATTTCTGCCGCTCCGTCGCATGGCCACGAAGTCGCAATGGCGATCCGCACACAGGCGCCGGCCGAGGTTTTCTACGACTGGCAGGGCGGTCTTGTGTGGCTGCAAATGCAGGACGGTACCCATGATGATGCGGTGCGCGGCGCACTTGCCAAAAATGGCGGCGGCCATGCGACACTGGTGCGCGCTGATGAAGCAATCCGGCGATCGCTACCGGTGTTTCAGCCGCAAAATCTGGCCGTTGAAGCCTTGACGGCGCGTGTTCGCGCCGCTTTTGATCCGAACGGGCTTTTTCATCCCCGTCAAAAACAATCATCGGCCGCATGAGAGGTGATCAAATGTCTGACAGCAATCCACATCCACGCCAAACCGACCGCTGGCTAGAACCCGGAAAAACCAATCTGCAGGTTATCTATGTTCTCTACCTGGTTTCCTTCATATTTGGCGGTTTGACAGCACTGATCGGCCTGGTTGTCGCCTATATCAACCGAGGCAAATCCGAAGCCTGGATGGAGACCCATTACACATGGCTGATCCGCACATTCTGGATCGGGCTGCTCTACGCTTTCGTCTGCATGCTGCTTGCATTCGTACTAATCGGTTTCCTGCTGATGCTGGCAGTGGCTGTGTGGATCATCATCCGCTGCGTTGTCGGCCTGCAGGCGCTTGGGCGAGGCGAACCGATCGCCAACCCGCAAAGCTGGGTGCTGTAAAACCGAATGCGCACGGAGTTTTCCATTCATCAGCTTGCTGACCCGCACATTGCGGAAGCGGAATCCATCCTGCGCAAATGCGTCCATTGCGGCTTTTGCACCGCGACATGTCCGACCTATGTGACGCTTGGCAATGAGCTCGATTCGCCGCGTGGGCGCATCTATCTTATCAAGGACATGTTCGAGAACGGCAGGCCTGCCGACAAGGAGGTAGTCACCCATATCGACCGGTGCCTGTCATGTCTTGCCTGCATGACAACATGCCCCTCGGGTGTCGACTACATGCACCTGGTCGACCGTGCCCGCGCGCACATCCACAGCACCTACAGGCGCCCGCTGCCCGACCGGCTGATCCGCATGATGCTTGCCTTCGTGCTGCCCTATCGGGGCAGATTTCGCGCTTCGCTGACACTGGCGAAACTGGGCCGGCCTTTCGCGTCCCTGTTCGATGCGGTCTCTCCGCTCAAACCGCTTGCTGCAATGCTGCGCATCGCGCCTTCGAGCATTCCCAATAGATCGTCCTTTACCGAACCTGGTAACCATCCGGCGTCCGGCGAGAAACATGGCCGCGTTGCGATCCACACAGGCTGTGCCCAGCCGGTTTTGCAGCCGGCAACCAACGAGGCCGCGATCCGCCTGCTCAACCGGTTCGGCATCGAAGTCGTCGTAGCCGAAGGTGAGGGCTGCTGCGGTGCGCTGGTTCACCATATGGGCCGCGAGGAAGATGCGCTTGATGCCGCACGCCGCAATGTCGATGTCTGGACACACCAGATCGGCGATGGCGGCCTCGATGCTATCATCATCACCGCTTCGGGCTGCGGCACGACCGTCAAGGATTATGGACACATGCTGCGGCTGGACCCGGCATATGCGGACAAGGCGGCGAAAGTCTCTGCACTGGCAAAGGACATCACGGAATATCTGGCAACGCTTGCGCTGCCTGCGCCTGCGAATAAAACCGGCCTGACGGTCACATACCACTCCGCCTGTTCCATGCAGCATGGCCAAAAGATCACGGTTCTGCCGAAGACGCTACTCGAAGCCGCAGGGTTTTCCGTTAAAAGCCCGGCGGAAGGCCATATTTGCTGCGGCTCTGCCGGCACTTACAATATCATGCAACCGGAAATCGCCACGCAGCTGCGCGATCGCAAGGTCCGCAACATTGAGGCGACCAAACCGGACATTATCGCAGCCGGTAATATCGGCTGCATTACCCAGATCGCACAGGGAACCGATATTCCGATCGTTCACACGATCGAACTGCTTGACTGGGCTCATGGCGGACCAAAACCGGACGGCGCGCCACACGCACCTGCATCAACCGCACTGTTGTGGCGTGTTCCGACATGATCGCCATGCATGTGGATTACGAGCAGCGCATCTATTGACCCCAGCCTGGAGTCATCCGCACCAGCCACGGTCATGCCTGCATCATAGAGAATGCGCGTTCCGTCCGGATCTTCTAATACGAACGCGCGATCCAGCCGGCAGAACTCACCGGTAATGCCTCCCAATGGTGTTACCTTCACATTTTGTGCCTGCGAAACGGCGCCAAAAAGAGTTGCGAATGCAATTCCGGCGATAACTGCGCCAAGTATTGACTTTTCATTCGTGGTTTTCTCCCAAAGACAAATTGTTACAACCATTCATTTCCACAGGCAGGCAGTATTCCAACTGACAACCCTGCGTTCTGGCGGCAGCCAAGTTGTTTTCGTCGGTCTGACGGCAGTCCGCGTAGATTTCTCGTGAAATTCAATATCCGAACTTTCGCAGCCGCGTTTCGAAGGTCCACCTTGGGCTGGAAGCGGCCAACCGCTTTTCCACGAAAAACGGGCGGCTGGGTCTTAACCCGCCGCCCGTTTCTCCGGTAAGCCGGCCGTCCCCACGGCCATGCCCACCCCCCGTAGAACTGTTCTAGCGCACGATGACCGCAGCGCCGATTTTGACGCGCTCGTAGAGTTCGGTGACATCTTCATTGCGCATGCGAATGCAGCCTGATGAAACCGCCTGACCGATGGTCCATGGAGCGTTGGTACCGTGGATGCGGTACAATGTCGAACCAAGATAAAGCGCGCGTGCACCCAGCGGATTGGCCGGTCCGCCAGCCATGTGAACGGGCAAATGACGCCCCTTTTTTGCTTCGCGGGCGCGCATTTCTGCCGGCGGGCGCCAATCCGGCCATTCCCGTTTGCGGGAAATTTTCTCGCGGCCTGACCATTCGAAACCGGCTTTGCCAACACCGACGCCATAGCGGCGTGCCTTGCCGTTATCCAGAACGTAGAACAGATGGCGTGTCTGTGTGTCGATGATAATCGTGCCGGGTTTTTCCTTGCCTTCAAAGGCAACGGTCTGCGGCAGGAACTGCGCAGGAAGTTCGCGCTGCTGTGGTTTCTTCAAAATCGTGCGCGGAGCCACTCCGGCTGTCTGTATGACAATACTTCGGCGTGCTTTCTGGCGCTGAACGGCATCCGGCCCGACAGCGGCCTGGCTCTTCGGGTTGCGCCTTGCCTGCCGGGGAGGCGGCGCAACGACCGCGCGATATTTGCCGCCCGACTGCGTGATTCCGTTCACCGGCCCGCGGCGCAATTGCAGCATCCATGGCGATGCCAGTTCGTTGCTGATCATTACCGGTTCGCGTTTAGCGTAGCGGTCGCTGGCTTCCGCCAGTCCCGGTATCAGCGCCAATACCAGCAAGGATCCCGCCAGCACATTTCTATTCAACAAGGGACATACTCCCATACAAGATTGTCTCTGTTTGTGGCCACTATTATGTCAGTAGCCATGTCGCGGGGTGCATATTGGTGCAGGGGAAGAGTCGGAAAAGTGAATCGAAATCAATAAAATGCGATTCTACGCTGAAAGCTTTTGGTGTGGTTACCAACTGGTTCGCGAAGCTGGTGAATCGCCGGTAAACATCCAGATTAACCGGAACAGGGAATTTGTTCGATGACAACCGATAGTGGAAATACAGGGCTGATTGCCGGACCGGATGGACTGTTCCGCTGTTTCTGGCACGACAACAAGGACGACTATCGTGCCTATCACGATAATGAGTGGGGTCGGCCCGTGACGTTGGATACCAGGCTGTTTGAAAAAATCTGCCTGGAAGGGTTTCAGTCGGGATTGTCCTGGCTGACGATTCTCAGAAAACGCGGAAATTTCCGCAAAGCCTTCGCCGGGTTCGATTTCCGCAAGATAGCGGAGTTTGGTGACCGCGACATCGAGCGGCTGTTGCAGGACACCGGTATCGTCCGCCACCGCGGAAAGATCGCATCAACGATCAACAATGCAAAGCGCGCCATCGAACTGGTGGAAGAACAGGGTTCGCTGGCCGCCTATTTTTGGAGCTTCGAACCCGGGCCCGAAACCAGGCCGGCGAGGCTCGACAAGGCGGCGTTGGTCACACTTGGAAAGACGGATGTTTCGGCCCGGATATCAAGCGACTTGAAAAAGCGCGGTTGGTCCTTTGTCGGCCCGACCACGGTTTATGCCTTCATGCAG
>JAHEGF010000242.1 GCA_024645155.1 Phyllobacteriaceae bacterium
GCGGGACTTGGCGCCAGTGCAATTGCGGCAATGGTAACGCGCGGCTTTGTTGAGTTGCGGCGTATAGGCGCCGGGCTTGGTGCTCGGCCCGAAACAATGATGGGGCTGTCCGGGCTGGGCGACCTGATCCTGACCTGCTCGTCAGAGCAATCACGCAACTATGCCTACGGTCTGGCGCTGGGCCGCGGCCAGAATCTCGAAGGGTTGGCATTGGCGGAAGGCGCGGCAACGGCGGCGATTGCCGCGCAACTGGCGCGTCAGAAAGGCATCGACGCACCCATCGTCGCCGCGACGGCGCAGCTTATTGACGGCAAGATAGATGTAAGCGATGCCGTTACCGGTCTGTTTGCCAGACCCTTGAAAAGCGAGGAAAGCTGACGCAGTAACAGATACGCCGCGTCTTTCCACAGGAATCCGGATCATGCTATTTGCCCTTATCTGCATCGACAAACCCGGTGCGCTTCAAATCCGTCTCAACACCAGGCCTGACCACGTCGCCTTTCTTGAACGCCTGAACAAGCAGGGTACGTTGAAAATCGCCGGACCCCTGCTGGACGATGACGGAAAACCAAACGGAAGCCTGGTCATCATTGAAGCGGAAGACAATGACGCGGCCAGGGCGATTTCCGATGCAGACCCCTATGCCCAGGCCGGATTGTTCTCTTCGGTCGAAATCAGACCTTACAACTGGATATTCAACAATCCCGGCGCCTGAGACAGGCAAACCAGGACGGAGATGACGATATGGCCTATTGGTTGTTCAAATCGGAGCCCTTCAAATGGTCGTGGGACGATCAGAAAAAGCGCGGTGCCGAGGGCGAGGAATGGGACGGCATCCGCAACTACCAGGCACGCAACAACATGCGGGCGATGAAACTGGGCGACAAGGGCTTTTTCTATCATTCCAATGTGGGTCTCGAGGTGGTTGGTATCGTCGAGGTCTGCAAACTGGTGCATCCCGACTCAACGACAAGTGATGAGCGCTGGGAATGCGTCGATATTTGCGCGGTTTGCGACATGCCGGAGCCGGTGTCGCTGATGCGAGCCAAGGCCAATCCGAAGCTTGCAAAAATGGCGCTTGTGACATCGACGCGCCTTTCGGTTCAGCCGGTAACCGAGGCCGAATGGAAGGAAGTGTGCCGCATGGGAGGTTTGGTTCCCGCGCCATAGTTGTTACCGGTCAGCGCATCACCTGCAAAACCGAACCGTCGGCGACAAATGGCAGCAACCGGCGCATGTCGCCCGGTAAAAGCGCAATGCAGCCTTGCGTTGGCGGGAAGCCCGGCATTGCAATATGCAGAAAAATCGCACTACCCCTGCCGCGCTGCCGCGACCGCAGGTTCCAGTCCAGCACAATACAGATATCATAAAGGCGATCGCCGCGGATCATTGTCTCACGGGACCCCTTGCATGGAAGCCGCACAGGGCGATTGTAGTTGGCATTGCCCGGATCATCACACCAGCCAAGGTCCGACCGGGCGGGTAAAAAAGGCAGCGGCGAGGGAAACGGCCTTGCCCTTTCCGGGCGAAAATATCCGCAGATCAGGCGCATGGCACCAACCGGCGTGGCGCCATCGCCTTCGCGCTTTGCAGAGGTTGTCCCGCTTCGGCCAATGGCGCAGGGCATGCGCAACGGTCCGAAACTAAGAATCCCCTGCGTCTTGGTACCCGGCCTGCGGCGGACAACAATTGGTGAGCGGTGCGGTTTTGCCGTATTGCCACCGCTTTTCTTGGCATAGGGTCCAGGTGCAGATAAAATCATTGTTCCGGCTTTTCCTTGAGGCGCATTACGCATAAACCGGTAATCGCGAAGTGAAAACATCAGCCGGCAAACGGACGGACAGAAACATGACAGCACGCACCATACTGATTGTCGATGACGATGATGACCTGCGTGATACGCTATTGGAACAGCTCGCCCTTTACGAGGAGTTCCAGGTTCTCCAGGAATCGACAGCGGCGGCAGGCATTCAGACCGCAAGGGGGTCCATAATCGATCTGCTTATCATGGATGTCGGCCTGCCTGACATGGACGGACGGGAAGCTGTCAAATTGCTGCGCAAGGGCGGTTTCAAGGCACCGATCATCATGCTGACCGGGCAGGACACGGATTCCGACACGATCCTCGGACTGGAAGCCGGAGCCAATGACTACGTTACCAAGCCGTTCCGATTTGCGGTCCTGCTGGCGCGTATCCGTGCACAGTTGCGGCAACATGAGCAAAGCGAGGACGCGACATTCGTGGTTGGCCCCTATACTTTCAAGCCGAGCCAGAAATTGCTGATCGACGGCAGCGGTTCAAAGGTGCGGCTGACGGAGAAGGAAGCGGCAATCATCAAGTACCTGTATCGTGCCGACCAGAAGGTGGTGACCCGCGACATCCTGCTGGAAGAAGTGTGGGGATACAATTCCGGCGTGACGACACACACGCTGGAAACCCATGTCTACCGGCTGCGCCAGAAGATCGAACGGGATCCGTCAAACTCGGAAATCCTCGTCACCGACAGCGGTGGTTACAAGCTTGTTCCGTGATGTGTCTTCTGATGTTTGGAAATTGGCAAGGCCGGTGATGCAGTGACACTTGAAGATGACATCCGCTCACTGACAGGCGTTGGATTGTTTGCGCAACTCAACAAGGAGCAGTTGCGCCTGCTGGCATTTGGCGCAGAGCGCATTCGCGTGCTTCAGGGGCGCGATCTTTACCGCCAGCACGCGCGCGCGGATTGCGCCTATGTCGTGGCCGATGGCAAGATCGAGCTTTACAGCGATGACAACGGCGAACGCCGTGTTCTGCAATCGGTAGGTCCAGGTGCCATGCTCGGCGAATTTGCCCTGATCTGTGAGACAGAACGGCTGACCGGGGCAATGGCGGTAGAAGACAGTTCGGTAATCCGGCTTAACCGCTCGCTGTTTCGCCGTGTTCTCGAGGAGTATCCAGATGTCGCAAGCCGGTTGCACAAGGAAATTGCGGGGCGTCTCGGCGATATGGTCGACAAGCTTACCAAGCTGGAATCGCGTTTTATCAACTAGTCCAGATCGAACGCGGCAATCACCGGTACGTGGTCCGAAGGCTTCAGCCAGCCGCGCGCTTCGCGCAAAACGGTCATGCCGGTCAGCTTCGGCGACAGGTTGGGCGATGACCAGATATGATCGAGGCGCCGGCCGCGGTCAGCCGTATCCCAATCGCGGGCCCTGTAACTCCACCAGGTATAGACCTTATCTTCAGGAGGAATGCGATGGCGAATCAGATCGTCCCAGCCACCGCCGGCCCGCAGGTTTTCCAGCGTTCTGGTCTCGATCGGGGTGTGGCTGACCACCTTGAGCAACTGTTTGTGTGACCAGACATCTGTTTCAAGCGGCGCAATATTCAGGTCACCAACCAGAATCGATGCCGTTGCGTTGTCATGACTAGCTTTGACGTCGCGCATTTCGTCGAGGAACGCCAACTTGTGGGCGAATTTCGGATTGATATCGGGATCCGGCTCATCGCCTCCTGCGGGCACGTAGAAATTGTGTACCAGCAAATCCAGGCTGCCAGCGCCAACCCTGGCCGCCAGATGCCGGGTGTCGCCCATCTGGCAGAATTCGCGCTTTTCAACCTCGATCAGCGGGCGCCGGGCGATGGTGGCAACACCGTGATAACCCTTCTGGCCGTTGATCAGCACATGCTCATAGCCGAGCTTGCGAAATGCGGCGAAGGGGAACTGGTCGTTCGGGCATTTGGTTTCCTGCAGGCAAAGAACATCGGGAGCATGCTCCGTCAGCAGCTTTTCGACGATCGGCATACGCAGGCGAACCGAGTTAATATTCCAGGTGGCGATTGTGAAAGGCATGAAGACATCCTGTTGGCTTTGTCGCCAACTGCTTGCCAGCCATTACCGTGGCATGCAAGACGTCGCGGTCCGGGTACTGTTTAATCCAGTGGTTGCCAGACAGGACCGGATCAGCGGCTGGTCTTCCGGCCGGTGCTTTCACCAACCTTGCGGTAATCGATCTCGAACAGTGCCGGATCGATCTTCATACCAGACTTGACGTTGAAGATCATCACTGTCGTATCCTTTCCCTGGGCGTCGGTGATCGTCCATTGGCGCAAGTCATAGGTCTGCGGATCAAACATCAGGGTGATCCTCGAATTTCCGAAGACGGACTTGTCGGACATGACTATTGTCGTCAGGTCCTCCTCTTCGGTGACCCTGTTGATGCGATCGCCTGACAGGTCGATCTGTTCGTCAAGCAACAGTTTCAAGGGCGTTTTTGACAGCGGATAAAGATCGTTTGTCTGCAGCTTGGAATTGCTGATGACCACCGAGCTGCCATCGGATACCACGCGATAGGCCGAGGGCTTTTCGTAGTTGAAGCGGATTTTCCCCGGGCGCTCTATATAGAACTCGCCTCCGGTCTGTTCGCCGCGCGGCCCAAACTGGACAAATTCGCCGGTCATTGTCCGCACGTTGGAAAAATGGGTGGCGATTTTCTGGGCCGCGTCGGATGCTGCGACCGCAACGCCCGGGACTGCCATGATGGAGGCACCGGTCAACAAGAAGGCCAATGCCAGATTGCGGAAAATTTCGCCCGGATTTCGCGCTGCCGGCACTTTCGCCAATGGTTTCACTGATTTGCTGCCTTTCATGATTTCCCGATGCACTAGCGGTTCAAAAGGGCCGAAATTTGGCGGTCAGAACTTGTCGTCTTCGGTTGGAACGAGGATTTCCCGCTTGCCGGCGTGATTGGCGGGGCCAATGACCCCTTCTTCTTCCATCCGCTCGATGATCGAGGCGGCGCGGTTGTAACCAATGCCCAATCGCCGCTGGACATAACTGGTTGACGCCTTGCCGTCGCGCAGGACCACCGCGACAGCCTGATCGTAGGGATCATCGGAATCTCCGAGGTTTCCGCTGCTGCCCGTGCCGTTGCCCGAATCGTCGTCTTCGTCGTCATCCTCAGTGATGGCATCGAGGTATTCGGGTATTCCCTGCAATTTGAGGTGCGAGACAATCTGCTCGACTTCATTGTCGGAAACAAACGGGCCATGAACGCGCTGGATGCGGCCGCCACCGGCCATATAAAGCATGTCACCCATGCCCAGCAACTGTTCGGCTCC
>JAHEGF010000243.1 GCA_024645155.1 Phyllobacteriaceae bacterium
AGACGGCAAACTCGAACGCGGAATATTCGAGGAACGGCTGCGCGGTGTCGAGGCGGTTGTACAGAACCAGGACAACCGCGAACATGATCTGCTGGATTCTGACGATTACTACCAGTTCGAAGGCGGCATGGCTGCGACTGTTGAGCACCTGAAGGGTGAACGGCCGGCAATCTACCATAATGACCATTCGCGCCCGGAGCGCCCGGTAATTCGCACGCTTGAAGATGAGATCGGGCGGGTGGTCCGTGCACGGGTGGTCAATCCGAAGTGGATCGATGGTGTGATGCGTCACGGTTACAAGGGCGCATTCGAAATCGCAGCGACCGTCGATTACTTGTTTGCATTCTCGGCGACCACCGGTGCCGTGCGCGATCACCATTTTGACGCAGTCTACCAGGCATTCATTGGCGAAGAACGGGTGCGCGCGTTCCTGGCGGACAAGAATCCCGCGGCATTGGCCGAAATGGCGAACCGGCTTTGCGAGGCCATTGACCGGGGCCTGTGGACAGCGCGTTCCAATTCCGCCAGATTCAATCTGGAGCAACTAGCGCAAATCAAATGATTCACGGGAGAGCCGAGTGGCCGAGAAATCCGAGCGGTTGAAGAATATGAGCGAAGAGGAACTGAATGCGCGTCACGCCGAAAAGATGCGCAAGAAGAAAGCCGCGCGCGACAAGATCATTGCGACCAAGACCGAGGAAAAGGGTCTCGTGATCGTTCACACGGGCAAGGGCAAGGGCAAATCCACTGCAGGGTTCGGGATCGTGTTCCGCGCACTCGGTCACGGCATGAAAATCGGCATTGTACAGTTCGTAAAAGGCGCATGGGACACCGGTGAACGCCATGTACTTGAAAAGTTCCCGGATCTGGTCACCATCGAGGCGATGGGAGAGGGCTTTACCTGGGAAACGCAGGACCGGTCGCGGGATATCGCTGCCGCACGTTCTGCCTGGGAAAAAGCCAAGGCGCTTATTCTTGACGACGTTCATGACATCGTTCTGTGCGACGAACTCAATATCGTATTGCGATATGACTACTTGCCGGTTTCGGAAGTGATTGAGGTGTTAAAGCGCAAACCCGTGATGAAGCATGTCGTCATTACGGGGCGCAACGCCAAGGAAGAACTGATCGAGTTTGCCGACCTTGTAACCGAAATGGAGATGGTCAAGCATCCGTTCCGGTCCGGTGTGAAGGCGCAAAAAGGTATCGAGTTCTAGGCCGGTTCCAATGTGTTTTCGTGGTGACGAGGCCGGTTGACCATCGGCAATGCAGAATTCCAGGTCGAAACCGGCTCTTAGCCCTTATCAACAAGAAGGCGGATTGCCAGGGCCAGGCATACAAGTACGAGTAGTGGCTTGATGATGCGGGTACCGCGGCGGATGGCAAGTGACGCTCCGATACGGGCGCCGGCAAATTGGGCGAGCCCCATGATGATGCCGGTCTTCCACAAAATGGTTCCGAAGAGTGCAAAGCCAAGGAGGCCGCCGGCGTTGGACGCGAAATTCAGAAGCTTGGTGTGTGCGGTTGCTTTCAGGATGCCGTACCCGGCAAGGCTGACGAATGCGATCATGAAGAACGAACCCGTGCCAGGGCCAAATAATCCGTCATAGAAACCGATCACCGGAACGATAATGAGCCCAAACAGAAACGGGGTGATCTTCGCGTCTCGGTCGAGATCGCCCAGACCGCGCTTGAAACCGAAGAACAGGGCAATCGCGATCAGCATGTATGGCAATATTGTACGCAGTAAATCGCCTGGAACAATGGTCGCCAGAAGAGCGCCTGCAAAGGCGCCAGCAAAGGAAAGTACCGCCGGCCGCACCTGGCTGCGCAAATCTACGTGCCCTTTTGTTGTGTAGCTCAAGGTGGCCGATCCGGAACCAAACACCGATTGCAACTTGTTCGTACCAAGGGCGTCAACCGGTGGGAGGCCGGCAAGGAGGAGAGCGGGTACCGTGACCAGTCCGCCACCACCGGCTATGGAATCGATAAACCCGGCTGCAAATGCGGCCACGGCCAAAAACAACAAGGTTTCCAAACCCGTCTCAAACATCATTGTTTTGTCCGTGCTGGGCAGATTTTGCGAAAGTGCACGCCGCAGAGACCATCATGACCACAACGATTGCGCAAGTTTGAAATCTCATTAACATCATGCGCAAGCAGGATTGTCGCACAGGCAAACCATTAGGGGTGGGGACGATGACCGAGTCATTTGTTGCAAAAATAATGAACCTATTTGAGGGCGATCCGGCGATCCGCAAAGTGGCAGACGATCCGGTTCTGACGGCAGAACTTCTGCTGCTTTTTCGCATGATCCTGGCAGATGGGGTCGTCCGGGAGGAAGAACTGGCGATGTTCAAGCGAATCTGCAAAGACGCCTTTGGCATCGGCGAAGAATCGTTTGGTGGCGTCGTCCGCTATCTTCATGATTTCGGTTATGAGACCACCGGTCCGCAGGCGATGTCTGTTTTTCGAGCGCTGGACGATAGAAAAAAGAAACAGTTGTTGCGTCACATGCTCGATATCGCCAAGTCGGATGAAGAACTGAATCCCCAGGAAAAGAAACTCCTAAAGCGGACACTGGAGGTTCTCGGATACGGTGGAAGTCCGCAGTAGGCCTTGTTTCGGGAACGATATTTGCTGCAGATCGGGCCATTATGGCCGCGAATGCGATTGACCACATCGTTCGTATTCCGCTAGACACGACAGGTTACCGACGGTGTCCGGAATCGGACTGAGCGGAATCCGGTGCAGCCGACCCATACCGGGGGCAGGTATCCGGAACTGTCAGCATCAGATGCCTTTTGCGCAAAACGGCAGCAACGGGCGTGATTCAGCACACCTCGATGGGATTTTTGCGGGCAGTCTTGGCTGCCTTGCTGATTGATCGCTGTTGGCCGGCATCCGGATGCCGGTTGGACGGCGGCAAACGCGATAGGGGTGTGAAATGACCGAACAGTACGGAATCATGGTTTGCGGACATGGCAGCCGCAACCAGAATGCGGTGCGGGAATTTGCTGTTCTTGCCGAGCGTTTGCGCGAGCGATTTCCCGACTGGCCGGTGGATTATGGATATCTCGAGTTTGCCAATCCGGTCATTCATCATGGCCTCGATGCGTTGCGCGAAAAAGGGGCGACAAAGATCCTTGCCGTACCGGGTATGCTGTTTGCCGCCGGTCACGCCAAAAATGACATTCCGTCGGTTCTGAATACCTACCAGGCGCGCCACGATGACATCACGATTACTTATGGCCGTGAGCTCGGCATTGACCTGAAAATGATCCGGGCGGCCGGAGAGCGGATACGCGAGGCATTGCGCTCGGCAGGTATCAAGGACGACGAGCCGTTGCATGACACAATGCTCGTGGTTGTCGGTCGGGGGGCGTCTGATCCCGATGCCAACTCAAACGTCACGAAAGTCATGCGCATGTTGTGGGAAGGAATGGGGTTTGGCTGGGGAGAAACCGCCTATTCGGGGGTGACGTTTCCGCTGGTCGAGCCGGGTCTCGAGCATGCAGCAAAGCTTGGCTACAAGCGCATAGTAGTGTTCCCGTATTTCCTGTTCACCGGTGTGCTGGTTAAGCGCATCTACAGCCAGACGGATGCTGTTGCCGCGCGCAACCCGGGTATCGAGTTTATCAAGGCCGGCTATCTCAACGACCATCGGTTGGTGATCGACACTTTTGCCGACCGGGTCAGCGAGATCCTTGACGGTATGAACCTGATGAATTGCCAGATGTGCAAGTACCGGGAGCAGGTTTTGGGATTTGAGGCCGACGTCGGCCGGGCTCAGGAAAGCCACCATCATCACGTCGAGGGGATCGGGGGCGGACTGGAAAATTGCCCATGCAATGGCGACTGCGATGCTTCCTGCCGTGACAAGGCATTTTGCGAAAAACACGGGCTTCCGTGGACGCCGGTTCATAGCCATGCGGAACCCGGAACACTGGAGCCGGTGACCGGTCATCTCCACCACCATCACGATCATGATCATGGCAACGACCACGACCACAGTCATGGTCATCATCACCACTCCTATCCGCAGGCGGATCATCCTTTGGGTCCCAAGTCGATGGACAAGGCGAAAGGCTGACGAGCCATGCTCGACTATGTTCGAGACCCTGCGGCAATCTACCGGCAGTCCTTTTCAGCAATCAGGGCGGAAGCGGATTTGTCACGCATGCCCAGCGGCATGGACGAAATTGCTGTCAGATTGATTCACGCCTGTGGAATGACCGATCTGGCTGACGATTTGCACTGGTCCGAAAATGCGGTCACGGCCGGCCGTTCTGCCCTGCAGGGCGGCTCTCCGGTCATATGCGATGTCGAAATGGTCAGGCGCGGCATCATCGAACGCATGCTGCCGGCGAAAAACGCACTGATATGCGAAGTCGGCTCCAAGGAGACCGCCGCCTTGGCGCAGAGGATCGGCAACACGCGGTCAGCTGCCGGCATCGAGGCCTGTCTCGGCCATCTGGAAGGCGCCGTGGTTGCCATCGGCAATGCACCGACTGCGCTTTACCACCTGCTTGAACTGATCGATTCGGGGGCGCCCAAACCGGCGCTGATCATCGGCATGCCGGTAGGGTTCGTCGGTGCGGTGGAATCAAAGCAGGAGCTTGTGTCTTATCCGCGAGGCGTACCATTCATTGTGGTCACCGGCCGGCGTGGTGGAAGTGCCATGGCTGCGGCCACGGTCAACGCGCTGACCTCCGGGCTGGAGACATCTCCATGAGTGCGCCATGGCTAACAATCCTTGGTATTGGCGACAATGGCTTCGACAGCCTGACCTCTGCGCAAAAAGTGCTGCTCGACAGGGCGGAGACGGTCATTGCCCCGCAACGCGTGCTCGACCGCCTCGATCTTCCGGGCAAGAAACTTGAACCGTGGACCGGCCGGTTGCACGAAACGCTTGATGCGCTAGTAGAGCGGAGAGGCAGGAATACAACGATCCTTGCGACAGGTGATCCGATGCATTTCGGGATCGGCTCGACGCTGGCCAAACGGTTTCCGGCGGAAGAAATGAACATCATTCCGTCACCATCGGCCTTTTCGCTTGCAGCTGCCCGGCTCGGATTGGCGCTCCAG
>JAHEGF010000039.1:0-14793 GCA_024645155.1 Phyllobacteriaceae bacterium
TAACGGCCGCGCAATCAATTATCCGCGCGGCCGGGTGCTTGGCGGCTGCTCGTCGATCAATGGCATGATCTACATGCGCGGACAGGCGCGCGATTATGACATGTGGCGGCAATCGGGCCTGACCGGCTGGGGGTGGGACGATGTGCTGCCCTATTTTGTAAAGTCGGAGGATCATTTTCAGGGCTTGTCGCAATTTCACGGTGCCGAAGGCGGGCTGAGGGTCGAACAGCAACGGCTGCATTGGGACATTCTCGATGTCTTTCGCAATGCCGCCGCAGACGCCGGGATTGCCAAAGTCGAAGACTTCAATTGCGGCGACAATTCCGGTTCGTCCTACTTTCAGGTCAACCAGAAAAAGGGATTGCGCTGGAACGCGGCAAAGGCATTCCTTGATCCGGTACGGGGCCGCAAGAACCTGGAGATTGTTACCGGAGCCCAGGCGACCGGACTGGAAACCGGCAACGGCCGCGTGACCGCCGTAAAACTGAAAATCGGCACAAAGGATGCAGTCGCCCATTGTGACGGCGAAATCGTTTTGAGTACCGGTGCAATCGGAACGCCGCAGCTTCTCGAGCTATCGGGGATTGGCCGGCCCGAATTCCTGCGCGAAGCCGGTATCGAAGCCAGGATTGCCGTGCCGGAACTGGGTGAAAACCTGCAGGATCACCTGCAGTTACGCATGATTTTCAAGGTTGCCAATGCACTGACACTGAACAAGAAGGCGTCGACACTGGCTGGCAAGGCGGCCATTGCACTGGAATATCTGATGAAACGCACCGGGCCGATGTCGATGGCACCGAGCCAGTTGGGTGCGTTCGCCAAATCCGATCCTTCGCGCGATACGCCGAACCTGGAATATCACGTGCAGCCGCTATCGCTCGACAAGTTCGGCGATCCGTTGCACGGGTTTGATGCGATTACCGCGAGCGTCTGCAATCTTCGCCCGGATTCCCGCGGCAGTGTGCATATCCGAGCCGCCGACCCCGGCGCCCACCCGGCTATCCGTCCCAATTACCTGTCCACGGAAAGCGACCGCAAGGTGGCGGTTGACGCGATCCGCCTGACCCGCCGTATTATGGCAGGCCCGGCCTTTGATCCCCATCAGCCGGAGGAATATCTGCCCGGGGCCGGAATTGACGACGATCAAGGTCTCGCCCGGGCCGCCGGTGATATCGGAACAACCATATTTCACCCCGTCGGGACGGCGCGCATGGGTGCCGATTCGGGAGCAGTTGTCGATGAAAGACTGCGGATGACCAAACTGGCCGGGCTGCGCATAGCCGATGCTTCGGTGATGCCGGCGATCACCTCGGGAAATACCAATGCGCCGGTGACCATGATCGCCGAAAAATGTGCCGACATGATGCGTCAGGATCGCCGCGCATGATCCGGACGATGCTGCAGGTGCTTGCCGCCGTTTATCTCATGGCGGCTGGGCCCTGCCTTGCCGGGGAAAAGATACTCGTTTTTGCAGCTGCAAGCATGCGTGATGCGCTGCAGGCCGCAGGCCGTGACTACATGGCGGCAAACAAAGGCGATCCCATCGTCTTTTCCTTTGCGTCGAGCAGCGTGCTCGCCAAGCAGATTGCTGCGGGGGCGCCTGCGGATTTGTTTGTCTCGGCCGATACCGGCTGGGTTGACTGGCTCGACGGCCGCGGTGCCGTCAATCCTGCCAGCCGCCACGATATCGCGGGAAACAGGCTCGTAATTGTTCGCAAGGCCGGTTCGGCGACGGCAGGCAAGGCAGCGGATGCACTGGCGGGCAAGCGTTTCGCCATGGGCGATCCGGCCCACGTCCCGGCAGGGCGCTACGCACAAAAGGCCTTGCAACATGAAGGCCTGTGGGATGACGTCAAATCCCGTGCGGTCTTTGGCGAGAATGCCCGTGTGGCCGTCGAATACATACGCAACGGCGCCGTCGATGCGGCGATCGTCTACGCATCGGACCTGTCGGTTTACGGTGCCCTGGCGGAAGTCTACCGCTTTGGTGAAGACAGTCATCCGGCGATCGTCTATCCGGCGGTAATCCCGGCCAAGAGCAATGGCAAGGCCTTGCGGTTTCTCCAGTTTCTTGCAAGTTCGGCCGGACAGGCAATATTTGCCCGATACGGGTTCTCAGCGGCGGGTATGTGAGCGGTGGTGATGGACAATACAATCGCCGGGATCATATTTCTCTCGGTCAGGGTTGCGCTGACTGCGGTCATTTTCGCCCTGCCGTTTGCGTTCGGCGTTGCCTGGCTGCTGGCGCGCTACACCTTTCCCGGCAAGGGATTGCTGCAGGCGCTGGTTACGCTGCCCCTTGTTCTGCCGCCGGTTGTTACCGGATATATCCTGCTGCTTTGGTTTGGCACCAACGGGCCTGTGGGCAGTTTCCTGCTGCATACGTTCGGTTTCGAGTTTGCGTTTCGCTGGACCGGTGCGGCGCTGGCCGCGGCGGTTATGGCGTTTCCGCTTCTTGTCCGGCCAATCCGCCTGTCGCTTGAAACAATCGACCGCGGCCTGGAGGAAGCGGCGGAAACGCTGGGCGCATCGCGTTTGATGGTGTTTGCAACGGTGACTTTTCCGCTTGCCTTGCCGGGCATACTTGCGGGCGCCATCCTGGCTTTTGCCAAGGCATTGGGAGAGTTTGGCGCAACGATCACGTTTGTTTCCAACATACCAGGCGAGACGCAAACGTTGTCGCTTGCAGTTTACTCGCTGCTGCAGAGCCCCGACGGGGATCGCATGGTGATGGTGCTGATCGCAGCGGCAATAACATTGGCCGTTGCAGCGGTGCTGTGTTCGGAATGGCTGTCGGGCAGGTTGCGCCGGAGGATATCGCCGTGAACAGCGAACTTGTGGTTTCGATCAAGGGCCATGCCGGTGCGTTCAGCCTATCGGCGGATTTTGATTCCAGCCAGGGTATCGCCGGTGTCTTTGGCCATTCGGGATCCGGCAAGACGACGCTGTTGAAAATGATCGCCGGTCTGGTCCGTCCGGACGCCGGCAAGATCATGCTTGGCGAAAGGATACTGTTTGACGCCGGCGCCGGCATTGACGTGCCTGCCAGCCAGCGCCGGACCGGGTTCGTATTCCAGGACGGACGGCTGTTTCCACACATGTCTGTCAGAAACAATCTGGTCTACGCGCAGCGTTTTGGCCGGCGGGACAACCGGCGTGCGCTCGGCGATGTCACCGGCCTGCTCGGACTGGACCAGCTGTTGGACCGGAAACCGTTCACCCTGTCGGGTGGAGAGCGGCAAAGGGTGGCGATCGGCCGGGCATTGCTTGCCGATCCGGACCTGTTGCTGATGGATGAGCCGTTGTCTTCGCTCGACCATGCGCGGCGTCAGGAAGTATTGCCGTATCTCGAACGGGTTCGCGAGGAAACCGCCGTTCCGATCATCTATGTCAGCCACGAGATCGATGAGATTGCCCGGCTTGCCGATACCCTCGTTGTCCTTTCGCAAGGGGCAGTAATCGCATCCGGTCCCACGGTTGAAGTGTTTGGACGTATTGATCTTGGACCGGCGCTTGGACGATACGAGGCCGGTGCCATGGTCGACGGCAAGGTTGCCGCGATTGATGAAGCGTTCGGCCTGGCGACCGTGATCGTTGGCGGCGAAAAGTTCGAGCTGGTGGCCCATGGCCTGGAAGTCGGCAATTCGGTCAGGATGCGCATCCGTGCCCGCGACGTTGCGGTTGCATCGACACGGCCTACCGGAATTTCCATCCGCAACTGCATCAGCGCCACGGTGGATCAGATCAACCGCGAAACCGGCGCCTATGGCGAGTTGCTGCTGACGGTGGGGGATCAGGCACTTCGTGCCAGAATTACCCGCAAGTCTCTGGTCGAACTCAACATTTCCAAGGGCAGCAAGGTATTTGCGCTTCTGAAAGCGGTGTCGGTCGAACGGCGTGCACTGGCCAGCGGAGATGGTACAGTGGCCCGTGTGCCGGACAAAACATGAAAAGGTAACGAGCGGTGTCGAGCGGATATCTCGTCAAAAGGCGTTTTCGCAGAATTGGCTGGTCGGTGCTGCTGACCGTCCTTCTGGGGGGTGCCGTTGCGGTGTTTGCGGCTCACCGGATTGCTTCCGACCGTGCCCATTTCGAAGTCGAGCGCGCGGCCGGTGAAGCACTTTCCCTGCAGGCGGAAACGCTTGCCGGGCACCTCGAAAAATACCGGTTGCTGCCGCCGCTGCTGTCGCAGCGCGACGATATCCGCGCCGTGTTCGAAGACGCGCTGTCTGCGGAAAACCTGGCGCTGGCCCGGCAGAAAGCGACACAGATCGCGGGCTACTCGGGCGCGCTGGACGTGGTGTTTGCCGATGCAGGTGGTAGGATTTTCGCTTCGGCGCGCGGCGTATTCGATGCGCAGTCAATTGGCCGCACCGAGTTGTTCGAGGCGGCGACCCAGGGCCGCCTCGGGCGCGAAGCCCGCTCGACGCTGGATGGCGGCCGGTCCTATGTCTTTGCGTCCTCGATCTCGGATGCCAGCGGGTTGCTGGGGGTCATTGCGGTCTTTGTCCGGTTTGACCAGATCGAGGCGACATGGTCGCTCGCCCGTGTGCCGATCGCGGCCACAAACAAGGATGACATCGTGTTTTTGAGCAACCGCCTGGCGTGGCGTTTAAACCTGCTGCATGACCGGACGGGCGGACCGGCAGCGGTAGTCAAGCCCAGGCCGGGGCGCCATACCGATGTTTTCGAGGACACCGAGACGGGGGCCCTTTACCTGGAAGCGCGCCGTTCGCTACCGCTGCTCGAATGGAATCTGCATGTCTTTGAAAACTACCAGCCGGTGATCTCTGCCGGCCGAACTGCCGGGCTCATTACGGCAATGCTGGCGGCAATTGCCGGGCTTGTTGCCTGGGCGCTTATCAAACGGCGCGAAGTGCTGGTCAACCGGATGCGCCTTGATCAGGCGACGGCATTACGCCTTGAGCGCCTTGTGCGTGACAGGACCGTGGAACTGACGGCGAGCAACGCATCGCTTGCCCATGAGGTCGACGAGCGAATCCGTGCAGAAATTCAGTTGCGGCACACGCAAAACGAGCTGATACAGGCGGCCAAGCTTGCTGCCCTTGGCCAGATGTCGGCGGCATTGGGGCATGAATTCAACCAGCCGCTGGCGGCAATCGCCACCCAGGCAGACAATGCGAGAAAACTGGTCGAGCGCAAGCAAGGCATGGCGGCAACCGAGGCGTTGGCGCGCATATCCGGCCTGGTTCAAAGGATGTCGGAACTTTCGCGCACATTGCTGACTTTTGCCCGCAAGCCGGGAACGGAAATCATGCCTGTGTCGTGGCGGCTTGTCATTGACGAGGCATTGGTGCTGGTTGCGCCGCGGGCAAAAAAAGCGCAAGTGCACATCGACTACGGTTCCGTCGACGAATCCCACATTGTCATGGGCGGCAGGATCAGGATGACGCAAATCCTGATAAACCTGCTGAACAATGCAATCGACGCATTGAACGGGACGAATTCCAGAAACAAGAAAATTACACTCGTTGCGCACCGCGTGGACGGCAAGGTGCTGCTGTCGGTTGCCGACAACGGTCCGGGAATTTCAGCGGACGGGCGGGACAAGATCTTTGACCCGTTTTATACAACCAAGGACGTTGGCGAGGGATTGGGGATCGGGTTGTCTGTGGTCTACAATATTGTCAAGGACCTTGGTGGGACGATCCGTGTTAGCGAAGCAGAAAACGGCGGCGCCTGTTTTGAAGTCGCGCTGACAGCGGCTGACCAAAAAGAGACGGCTGGTACAGAAACCGCGGTGGCGGCGCAATGAGTTCCTCGACGGTCATCCTGGTTGAAGACGACAACGATCTTCGGCCGGCGCTTACACAGGCGCTCGAACTTGACGGCTTTTCCGTGGACGCAATGGCATCGGCGCAACCGGCAATCGACGCCGTCACATGCAACTTCGACGGCATTGTCATCAGCGATATCCGGATGCCCGGACTGGGCGGCATGGAATTGCTCAAGGCGCTGCTGGCTGTTGATCCGTCCTTGCCCGTGGTTCTGATTACCGGGCATGGCGACGTGGCGCTCGCGGTCGAGGCGATGCGTGAAGGGGCCTATGACTTCATCGAAAAACCGTTCCCGGTCCAGCAATTGAGTGCCGTTGCCGGACGTGCGCTGGAAAAACGCCGGCTTGTCCTGGAAAACAGGGTTTTACGCCGGGAGCTTGACCGGTCCGGTGATCTGGAAGGCCGCCTGATCGGGCGCAATCCGGCGATCAAGAAACTGCGCGAGGAGATCGCCGCCGTCGCTGACACCGATGCTGATGTCCTGATCACCGGGGAGACCGGTTCGGGCAAGGAAGTGGTCGCGCGCGCGCTTCATGAACTGTCCAACCGCGCAGGCAATCCGTTTGTCGCAATAAACTGCGGGGCGCTGCCTGCCGAGATTTTCGAAAGCGAACTTTTCGGCCACGAACAGGGTGCGTTTACCGGCGCACGAAAGACGCGGGTCGGCCGGCTGGAATTTGCCACTGGCGGCACGGTGTTTCTCGATGAGATCGAGGCGATGCCGTTTGACATGCAGGTCAAATTGCTGCGCGCCATCGAACACCGGCAGATCGAACCCCTGGGATCAAACAAGACCGTGCCGATCGATGTGCGATTTGTCGCAGCGTCCAAGGCAGACCTGTTCGAGCAATCCCGGTCCGGCGACTTTCGTGCCGACCTCTTTTACCGGTTGAACGTGATAACGCTGGCCATCCCGCCATTGCGGCAACGCAAGGACGACCTGCCATTGCTGTTCGTTCATCTGGCACGCGAGGCGCGGGCACGCTACCGCCGCGAACTCCCGGCACTGACGCCGTCTGTCGAGGCTGCGATACTGTCGCATGACTGGCCTGGCAATGTCCGCGAACTGCGCAACGTTGCCGACAGGTGGGTGCTGGGCTTGTGGAACGGATTTGGTGCGCAGGTACAATCCGGAGACGCGCAGTCGGGCAGCCTGCCGGACCGGGTGGCCGCGTTTGAAAAGGCAACCATTGCCGCCGAACTGGAACGCAACGGCGGACGCATGCGCGAGACCTATGAGGCGCTCGGACTTTCACGAAAGGGCCTCTATGACAAGATCAAGCGCCATGGACTGGATGGCGGCGATGGTGGGTAGAATACTACCCATTGGCGATTTCCGATGGGTAGAAAAAATAACACGGCACGGTTCCGCAAACCAGTTTTGATCGGGGCCTAATGCATTAACCAATTGTAAATATTCGATTTATTTTTCCAACTTGACGCCGCGCCGAACTGGCACGAGGCTTGCGAGGGGAAAAAGGTCTGGAGGCTTAGCCTCTGTCCTGGCAAGTGTGGGCGCAGCCATTGCGGCACACCGGGCGGGGAATTTTGTAACAGGCCAATTGGCCAGTGGAGGATACTCATGAAGAAACTACTTGGAGCCGTTTCGGCGCTCGCGATCTCGATGTATGCGGGCAATGCGATGGCGCAATGCGATGATGGCGAAATGGTCATCAAATTCAGCCACGTGGTTGCCGCAACAGGCCATCCTAAGGGTGATGCTGCGACAATGCTGGCCGAGCGTGTCAACAAGGACATGAACGGCAAGGCCTGCATGGAAGTGTTTGCCAACTCGACACTGTTCGACGATGACAAGGTGATGGAAGCGCTGCTGCTCGGCGACGTCCAGCTAGCTGCGCCTTCGCTGTCCAAGTTCGAGGCCTACACGTTGAAATACCGGCTGTTCGACTTGCCATTCCTGTTTGCAAGCCTCGACAATGTCGGAAAGTTCACCACCAGTGGCGACGGGAAAGCCCTTCTGACGGTCATGGAAGACCAGGGCTACACCGGCCTCGGCTACTGGATTTCCGGTCTCAAGCAGTTTTCGGCCAAGAAGCCGCTTCTGGTTCCAAGCGATGCCAACGGCCTGAAATTCCGGGTACAGACCTCTGACGTGGCGGTCGCGATGATCGAAGCCATGGGTGCTTCGGCGCAGAAGCTGGCGTTCAAGGAAGTCTATGGCGCGCTGCAAACCGGCGTTGTCGACGGTCAGGAAAACTCCTGGTGCAACATCTACACCCAGAAATTCTTCGAGGTGCAGGATGGCATTACCGAAACCAACCACCAGACGCTGGCCTATTTGCTGGTAACCTCGACCGAGTGGCTCAAGGGGCTCGATCCCGAGATTCGCGATCAGTTCACCCAGATCGTTGATGAAGTCACACAGGCCGGAAACGACGCGGTTGCCGCCAAGGAAGCCGAATGCCGCCAGAAAATCCTGGATGCCAACGGCACGATCCGCGACCTTTCGCCGGAACAGCGTGCCGAATGGGTTTCCACGATGAAGCCTGTCTGGGAGAAGTTCGAAGCCGATATTGGCAAGGACCTGATCGCCGCTGCTGCCGGCGCCGGCTCCTGACCTGATATTGCGAGAGGCGGCCGGTTGTGGCCGCCTCTCCTGAATTTGATTGCATGCGTGACAACGTGCAATCCTGCAGTCCGGGGAGGGGATGGCAATGGCACTGTTGTGGCCGATAACGATATTGCTGGTGATTATCGGCTTGCTGTTTGCCGCCGAACGCCGTTGGCCGGAAAAGGTCAACCGGATCGAAGAGAACTTTATCGCCGTTCTCATGGCACTGATCACCATCGTTTCCTTTGTGCAGGTTATCGCGCGGTACGGTTTCAACACCGGCTGGAGCGGCGCGCTGGAATTTACCCGCATCCTGTTTGCATGGCTGATCCTTTTCGGGATGAGTTTCGGCATCAAACACGGGATGCATCTTGGCGTCGACGCATTCATCCGGCTGCTGCCGCGTCCGCTGTTTCGCGGTGTCGCAATATTCGGCGCGTTTTGCGCCTTTCTCTATGCGTTCATGCTGCTGCACGCGGGATGGCTTGTCTTGTTCGGTGCCGATGTGAACGCGAACTGGCGGCAAAGCGGCGCCATCGGATACTGGACGTTCATGTATGACCGTGGCACCGGCCTCGACGATCTGCGCTGGCCCGAATTCATCCAGGCGATGACTGGCACGCAGGAGCGCGTGCAGCGCTGGATCGCCTATCTCATGCTGCCGGTCGGTTTGTCGCTGCTGGCATTCCGGTCGCTGCAGGGCATGTTCGATATCATTGCCGGCCACCGCGACCTTTTGATCGCTGGCCACGAGGCCGAAGAACTCGTCGCCGAAAACAAAGACATCTTGAAGGACTGACAGCCATGGAAACAATCATCCTGTTCGTCCTTGTTCTGGGACTTCTGTTTCTCGGCGTGCCGGTGGCGGTCTCGCTTGGCCTGTCGTCGCTCATCATCATTGCGTTTTTCTCGCAGGACTCGATGTCGTCGGTGGCGCTGCAACTGTTTACCGCCTCGCAGAACTACACGTTGCTGGCCATCCCATTCTTCATCCTTGCCTCGGCATTCATGTCGACCGGCGGCGTTGCCAAGCGCATCATCCGGTTTGCGATTGCCTCGGTCGGCCATTTCCGTGGCGGGCTGGCGATGGCAAGTGTTCTGGCCTGCATGATGTTTGCAGCATTGTCGGGTTCATCGCCTGCGACGGTGGTTGCAATCGGTACCATCGCCATCGCCGGTATGCGCCAGGTCGGCTATTCCAAGGAATTCGCTGCCGGTATCATCGCCAATGCGGGTACGCTGGGCATTCTGATTCCGCCGTCAATTGTCATGGTGGTCTATGCGGCGGCAACCAATGTTTCGGTCGGGCGCATGTTTCTTGCCGGCATTGTTCCGGGTCTGGTTGCCGGCCTGATGCTGATGGGCGCGATATACGTGATGGCACGCCGGCGAAATCTTCCAGCCGAACCGTGGAAGGGCTTCAGCGAAATACTGGACGGCGGCAAGGAAGCCGGTTGGGGACTGTTTCTCATCATCATCATTCTCGGCGGTATCTATGGCGGCGTCTTTACGCCGACGGAGGCGGCAGCGGTGGCCGCGGTCTATTCCTTTTTCGTGGCGCTGTTCGTCTATCGCGACATGGGCCCGATGCGCGACGTGCGCTGGGTCCAGGAGAGCGACAGCCGCCGGGCGCGTACCGGCTTCAAGGCGCTCGTCTACGGCTTCGGCTTCCTGTTTGTGTGGATGATCCTGTCGTTTTTTGCGACCAAGGATGGCGGGATCAGTTTTTCCGGCCGGCTGATGCTCGGCACGGTACTGTCGCTCGCCGTTTTCATCTCCTACTCGCTGTGGCGTGACCCGGAGACAAGCCTTGCGCGCATCCCCGGTTCGCTGGCGGCATCGGCACCGATCTGGGGGCGCAATTTCTCGCTTATCGGCCGAAATTTCTTCGGCTGCTTCCTGGGTGACGACACACGCAAGGTCATGGTCGACGCATCGAAAACGACGATCATGCTGATGTTCATTATCGTCAATGCGCTGCTGTTTGCCCATGTGCTGACATCGGAACGGATACCGGACGCAATTGCAGCGCTGATGCTCGATTTCGGCTTCACCTGGTTCACATTCCTGATTGCCGTCAACATCCTGCTGTTGCTCGGCGGCCAGTTCATGGAACCATCCGGCCTGCTGCTGATCGTGGCGCCGGTGGTATTTCCGATCGCCATCGAACTGGGCGTCGACCCGGTTCATCTCGGCATCATCATGGTCGTCAACATGGAAATCGGCATGATCACGCCGCCGATCGGGCTCAACCTGTTTGTCACCTCCGGCATTACCGGTATGAGCCTCATTCAGGTCGTGCGCGCAGCCGCCCCGTTTGTCGCGGTGCTGTTTGTGTTCCTGATCCTCGTCACCTACATGCCGATCCTGTCGACCTGGTTGCCCTACAGCCTGATGGGGCCGGAGATCGTTACCCAGTAGGACAGCGCGGCGCGGGTTAACACAATTTTAATAAAATGCGCGCAGCATTTGGGGGAATGGGTCAGCTTTCTCCTCCCAGGCTGGTCCAAATTGGGCGGCATCGCAAGAGCCGCCCTTTTTCGCCGCCACGGCATTGTTCCCGCCATCTGGTCAGTTTCGGCAATCAGCGGCGCGTCAGAAATTCGCCGATCCGGATGATCGCGGCTTCGATGTTTTCCTCGGAGTTGGCGCAGGAAAGCCGGATATAGCCTTCGCCCAAAATACCGAAATCCGGCCCGCCGATCAGGGCCACACCGGCATCCTCAAGCAGTGCCGACGCAAGTTTCTTGGCTTTCCAGCCGGTATCCTTGATGTTGGGAAAGGCGTAAAAGGCGCCTTTCGGCGTCGCGCAACGGATACCCGGGATGGCGTTCATCCGTTCTGTAACAAGCAGGCGGCGGCGGTCGAAGGCAGCCAGCATTTCTGCAACCTGATCCTGCGGACCATCGATTGCCGCGATGCCGGCAAACTGGCTCGGGGCATTGACACATGACCAGCAATTGACAGCCAGCTTGCGCACATTGTCGATGAGGCCGTCCGGCCAAACCGACCAGCCCAGCCGCCAGCCGGTCATGGCCCAGGTTTTTGACCAGCCATTGAGGATAATCAGGCGGTCGGCAATCGACGGATAGGTGAGCAGCGATGTGTGTTTTTCACCGTCATAGGTCATGACATCGTAGATTTCATCCGACATGACGGCCACATGCGGATGATCTGCAAGACCGGCAACAAGCTTGTCGATTTCGGCCTTCGGCGTTACCCCGCCGGTCGGGTTGGCCGGCGAATTGAGGATCAGCAACCGGGTTTGCGGCGTGATCAGCGACAGGGTTTCATCTGCGGAAAAGGCAAAGCCATTTTCCTCGCGGACCGGCACCGGGACAGGTTTGGCGCCTGTGAATTCGATCATTGAGCGGTAAATAGGAAAGCCCGGATCCGGATAGAGGATTTCCGTTCCCGGCTCGCCAAACATGACGATTGCCGCAAACATGGTCGGTTTGCCGCCGGGCATGATCATGATGTTGTCAGGTGAAACATCTTCGCCGGTCATGGTCGAAATGCGCCGGCAGACCGCTTCCCGGCAGGCAAGAATGCCGTTTGCCGCCGTGTAGCCGTGATGTCCGTCACGCAGCGCCTTGACCGCCGCCTCGACGATGTGACCGGGTGTCTTGAAGTCGGGCTGGCCAATGCCGAGATTGATGATGTCCCGGCCCTTTTGTGCAAGTGCCGTGGCGCGCGCCAGAACGGCGAATGCATTTTCCTCGCCGATGCGGTCAAAGGCGGCAACTGTTTTCAGCATGGGTACAATTCCGTGATTGAGTTTGTATCCCGCTTCATGTCTTATCCGCGCAACAAATACAAATGGCGATATTGAAGATGACTGATGGCGATCTGAGCAACTGGCAGGGATGTACGGTCCCGGAAGTTCCGAAGGAGAAGGGCCGCTACATCGGCATTGCGCCCTTTGGCGGCGCCGAAGACGGGTTGAAGTTGTGGGAGGCGTTCGGCGGTTCGGCCACCAATGAGCTGATCCGGTATTTCCCCAATCCGGTTTACGAGCGCGGCGAACAGTTTGCCGATTGGCTCGTTGGTGTGCAAAAGGACTGGCGAACGGCACTGTTTGAGGACCTTGAAACCGGTGCGCCGGTCGGGATGGCAAGCTACATGCGCATCGATGCAGCCAATGGATCGGTGGAAGTGGGTTCAATCGTCCATGGCCCGTCCATGGCCCGGAGCCCGGCAGCTACCGAAGGCCAGTACCTGCTTGCACGCCATGTCTTCGAAGAGCTTGGTTACCGGCGCTACGAGTGGAAATGCAACAATGCAAACGAGGCCTCGAAACGGTCGGCGATACGGCTCGGTTTTACCTATGAAGGCCTGTTTCGCCAGCATATTGTAGCCAAGGGCCGGAATCGAGACACGGCATGGTATTCGATCATAGACAGGGAATGGCCATCGCTTCGGGCGGCTTTCGAATCCTGGCTTGCGCCATCGAACTTCGATGCATCCGGCGACCAGTTAAAACGGCTCGAGGAATTTCGTGAGACAGCCAGTTGCTGATGCTGTTGGACAGGAAGTGCCCGTGAGCGAGAACACAAACAACCGCAATGCTCTCATCGCTGCGGCAGTCATCCTGGGCGGATTTGGACTGACCGCCTTCTACCTGCCCACGATCATGATGGCAGTCGGAGAATATTCGGCGGCTGCCGCCGCCATCGTCGCAATCGGTTTTGTAGCCGCGTTTTTTCTCATCTTCTGGCTGCGCGGGCGAAAGCGCAACAGGGACGGCCAGTAAGCTGTCAGCCGCTGAGCGATGCGGCAAGAAGCACAATGCCAAGCACCATGACAATCGCGGCACCGGAAATCTCGATAGCATTGTGCACACGTGCGGCAATTATGCCGCCGCCGGAAAGCGAGACGGCGACATGCTTGGCAGTTACAGCCAAAGTCGCAAAACCCGAGACCGTCAGGGCAGTGCCCACGGCCATCGCAAGAACGGAAACCACACCCGGTAGCCACAGCCCGTTCAGGAAGGAAAAGGTCAGCACGATCAGGGCGCCGGAACAGGGTCTAATCCCCACGGCGGCCACGGCTGACCATGCGGTTTTCCACTTGAACCCGGTACCGCTCAACAGGGCCGGGTCGGGCGCATGGGAGTGTCCGCAAGTGCTGCAGGTGCTGCCGTCATCGTGATGGTGGTACCGGGGATGTTCATCGTGATGATGGCCGGGAGCAACACTTGCAGCGGAGGACAGGCGAACCGGATGCAGGATCATTGCGGCCTTGCGCCACAGCAGCCACGCGCCGAACAGGGCGATCAGCAGATAACTCGATACCTCCAGAAACCTGGTCGCATTGGTCATGGTTACCGACGAGCCGCGCAACACGAGAAATGCCGCACTGATTACCACTAGTGCTGTCAGCGCCTGCAGAAGGGCCGAAACAAATGACAGTATAACGCCACGGCGCAATGCCGCTTCGTTTGCCAGCATGTAGGACGATATTACCGCCTTGCCGTGGCCGGGACCCGCGGCATGAAACACGCCATAGGCAAACGATAACGCGATGAGCGGCAGGGGACTGGCACTACCTTCGCGCATCGCTTTCAATGCTTCGGTCAGGTCACGATAGAAACCCTGTTGCAGCATGTTGATCCACGCCAGAAACCCGCCGAACAGCCCGTTCGCAGGGATCGTGGCTTCATTGCTGCCAATGCCCAGCGAACTGCGCGCGAAAGCAACGTTTGCAATCACCAGCACCGCGAGAACGGCCAGCGGCAGCGGACGGGTCCTATGCAAACCCTTCATCCGGCTAGTCTCCACAGTCGATCTCAAGGCGCGTGGCAAACAGCTTGCTCATGTCGTTGCCGGAGGGGTCATTGTAGAACGCATCGGTCAGTTGATCCTGGTTTTTCGCAATCGCCTCTTCGGGATCCGGGCGCACAACCGTTGCGACGCAGGCACTGCTGCCGCCTTCGACCGTCATGTGCGAGTCCTGCGCATATTCAATTGCCGTGTAAAATGTCGGATCGTAAACACCGAATGACAGCTTGCCGTTGTAGGGCAGTTTCGCAACAGGCCGCGATTCGAACAGGATAATCATCTGCTGGTCCTGGAAATCGACAACAAGCTGTTCCGGCGCAGCCATTGCGATATCCCTGCCGTTATGGGTGACCGTCTGGAAAAAACCGAACTCGGCTATGGATTCCTTGACGGTTTCGGCAACAGTCTCAAGCTCCGAATTGTCAAGCTCACGGTCGCCGTTCTTGTCGAACTCGACAAGGACCGTGCTGGAAAACAGTTCATCGAAGCGCCAGAGATGCCTGAGGCTTTGAACCGATTGCGCCGGGCTGATCACGACATCCAGCCGGGCCTCGGCAAAGACATGCGGATGGGCGCCGGCGCCTGATGCCGGGAGCAGGAAAGCCAGTGCCGTCACTATTGCCGGGACAGATTTTTGCAAGTT
>JAHEGF010000039.1:14803-16080 GCA_024645155.1 Phyllobacteriaceae bacterium
GCACCGGTTGTAACCGCAAAACGGGCGAATTTACGGCCGGCTTTGCGGCGATTGTCCGGACGGGTCGTGGTTGCGGAACCATTTGGCGAGAAAGTCGACAAAAACGCGAACCTTGGCTGGAAGGTAGCGCCGGTGCGGATAGACTGCATAGATGCCGGCGTCACCGGGGACCCAGTCATCAAGGATGGCAACGAGTTCCCCGCTCTCGATTGATGGTGCCGCCACAAAGTCCGGAATTATCGCTATGCCAAGGCCGGAAATCGCCGCTTCGCGAATGAGGAGCGGGCTGTTTGCCTCGATCGGCCCGTCAACCTGGACGGCAATTGTCTCGCCATCCTTGTTGATGAATGGCCAGTTCGTCCGCCAGCGGCCGTTTGTGTCGATCAGGCAGGGGTGGTTGGCGAGATCCTGCGGTATCTCCGGTGTGCCATGGATTTTCAGATATTGCGGTGAAACGCAGATCCTGGTGCGAAAGGGTGCAATGCGCCGGGCGATCATCGAAGAATCGTCGAGCCTGGCGATCCGGATGGCGACGTCGAAACCCTCCTCGATCAGATCGACAAACCGGTCGTCGAGGCTGACATCGAGCTTGATATCGGGATAGGCCAGGCTGAAATCGACCAGTGAGCGGCCAATCGGGGCGTCAGCGAATGTGCGCGAGGCGCTGAGCTTCATGCGGCCGCTGGCATCGCCGCTGCTGTCGCGCACGACATCACGCAGGGAATCGATCTCCCGAATGAGTTCGCTGGCCCGTTTGTAATAGGTGTGCCCGGCTTCGGTCAGTGAAAACTGCCGGGTCGTACGGTTGAGCAGCAGGGCACCGAGATCGTCTTCCAGTTCACGGACATATTTCGACAGCAGGGCCTTTGAGCGACCGATCTTGCGCGCCGCAGCGGAGTAGCCTTCCGCCTCGACGACATCAACAAATGCGCGCATTCGGGTCAGTGTATCCATGCAGCTTTATCTTTCATCTTGTTGAGCGGTCAGCCTTGCGGCAAGCGCGATCAACCGGCGGTCGGAATTTGCAGGACCGAGCAGCGAAAGCCCGAATGGAGCACCTTCGACAGTTCCCAATGGTACAGTGATTTGCGGAAAGCCGGTCAGGCCTGAGAGGCACAGGAGCCGGATCGCGCGTTCGCGGTAGGCCTGCAGGTCGTCAAATGATGCAGCTTTGAGCGGTGCCGCACCGGGGACGGTCGGCATGACGATGACGCCATTGCCGTCCAGCAGTTCACCAAACCAGCGTCTGCACCTATCGCGGATTTGGTCAGCGTCCC
>JAHEGF010000039.1:16090-17633 GCA_024645155.1 Phyllobacteriaceae bacterium
GCGTTGGCTGTCCGTCACACCGGCACCGTGCTCAAAGCGTTCCTTGACGCCCGGACCAAGACCGCGGTCCTTCGATGCGATCCAGGGACCGTGCAACGCCCAGGCTTCGCTGCCCTGCAGATTGTGGAATGACCAGTAGAGATCGTCAACGGCAGCCGGCAACCCGGCCTTGACCGGTGTGCCGGCAAACCGGCTGCAGGTGAAATCGCGCATCCTGTCATATTCGCGGGCTGCCTGTGGCAGGACCAATGCATCCAGCGCATCGATGGACAGGAGGCGGTTCAGCGGCGTGTTGTCCGGGTCTTCGCCCAGCATGATCTGCCCGACAGCGTCGTAGGTTGCGATATCGGAGGCAAACCAGCCAAATGTGTCGAAGGAAGGCGCCAGTCCCATCGTGGCTTCAAGCGGGATGCGGCCGTGGGTGGTGCGCAGGCCCGCAAGGCCGCAAAAGCTCGCCGGAGCGCGAACCGATCCACCGGTGTCGGATCCGGTCGCAATATCTGCAAGACCGCCGGCAACGGCAGCCGCCGAACCCGATGACGACCCGCCGGTGATGCGATCCGGACTTGCCGGATTGACCGGCGGCAGGAAATGGGCGTTCAGGCCCAAAAGCGAATAGGTCAGCTCATCTGTCTGCGTTTTGCCGATGAACCGGGCACCGGCGTCGAGCAAGGCCTGGACAGCGGGCGCTGTCCTTTCGGCAATGCCGTTTTCGGCGCATTTTTGCGGATTGCCGCCACCGGTCGGATATCCCCTAACGTCGTAAATGTCCTTTACGGCGAGCGTCCTGCCCTTAAGCGGGCCGTCTTCCGCGCTGGCGACGGGATGTTCCGGGTAATCGAGAAACGCGTTGAGCGGCCCCCTTGTTGCATTCATTGTTCAGCCTTTTCCTGAAAAAAGCTCGCCATCGTTCACCCGTTATTTATTCAGACAGACCGGGTAATGACAAGTTCGATTATCGTGTTAATACCGATTCACTGACGGCGGTTTCGCTGATAGTCTCGATCTTAAAGATAACAAGAACATAGCATGGATTCTGCCTGCCACTGCGCGTAGTGTCCTCACAAAGGGAGCGCACATGAAACACAGGCTTGCCGCCGTGCTGGCCGCCGATATGGCGGGTTACAGCCGATTGATGGAGATCGATGAGGTCGGAACGCTATCCCGGCTGAAGACGCATCGTATCGAGATGATCGATCCGGCAATTGCCAAGAACCACGGCAATATCATCAAGACCACCGGCGACGGGATGCTGGTCGAGTTCCAGAGCGTTGCCGACGCCGTGCGCTGCGCCGTCGAAATCCAGGAGCGCATGGCCCGGCGCAATGCCGATGTTCCCAAGGACAGGCAAATCCGCTTCCGGATCGGAATCAATCTCGGCGATATCGTGTTCCATGATGACGATATCTACGGCGATGGCGTCAATATAGCGGCGCGTCTCGAACAACTTGCTGAGGTCGGTGGCATCTGCGTGACATCGGCGGTGCGGGATCAGGTTGCAGACAGGATCGAGGTCGTCTTCGAGGATCTCGGTGACAAGACG
>JAHEGF010000244.1 GCA_024645155.1 Phyllobacteriaceae bacterium
CCGATAAAGCCGAGGCTGTAGATGAAGTCGAGGACCGTATTGCGGCAATCTTCGGACGTGCGACGCAGCAGTTGGACGACAGCGACGCGCATAGCGAACCGGAAGCCAGCGATTCCCGGGCTCTCGATGATGAACCGGACCGGTTCCCCGGCGACGCCGATGCCGTGCTTGACGAAATGGAGTTTCATGAGCCCGATCGGGATCAGGAACCCGATCTGGATGTTGCCCCTGGTGCCCAAGTAGATGACGAACCGGAAGATGCGGAAGGTGCTGACGATCCGCTTGCCGCGGTATTTGGCGCGGCAGATGACGGCGAAGGTCATACCGAAGATTCGGTACCGCTGGCGTCCGGGTTGAATGTCGCGGCGCCCGAAATCGATACGGTTGAGATCGAAGAGACAGTCGCAGATCTTGCCGATGATCTCGATATTCCCGCTTATGATGTCGAGGAACAAGAGGCGCCGCCGGTTGACTTTGACGATATAGATGCCGGGCTGACCCGCGATTTTGTCGATCCGAACGCTGCCAATGATGAACATTTCTCGGAAACTGCGGACGCTGAGGCGGAAATCAACGAGGACGATTTTGTCTCGCTGTTTGATGATGCCGACGAACTTGACGCGCTGGATCGGAGCATAAACGAAATTGATGCGGCGGCAGCGGCCATGGCTGCTTCCTCCGGAGGATACGAAACCCACGATCACAGCGTGGAAGGTATGGGTTCGAACGAGATCGACGAAGTGCGCCATGATCGCTGGTCGGAACCGGGTGCATCGGGATCCTCGCCGGAAAATCAGGGTAACCGCCGCGGAATGATGATTGCGGCCATGGTTGGTGGTGTTGCGCTGCTTGGCGGCATCGCGGCTTTTGCCCTGTCTTTTGGCGGTGGCGAGACTACCGGTGAGCCTGTCGTGATCAAGGCGGACGTTGATCCGGTAAAGGTCAAACCGGCCGATCCGGGTGGCAAAACGGTGCCAAACCAGGATAAAAAAGTTTACGAACGCGTTGCCGAAGGCGCCCAGGAGGCCGACCCGGCGCAAAAGAAACTCGTGACGACCGCCGAGGAACCCGTCGACGTTGCCGCTCGCGCACCTGCCAAATCGGAAGAACGATTGGCGCCGGGAGTGGAAGTTACGGAGCAACTGCCGGAGGCGAACGGTTCCGTTGCCTTGGCACCGCGCCGCGTGCGCACCATGGTCGTGCGACCGGACGGTACCCTTGTGCCGCGCCCCGATCCGGAACCGGCCGCAGTAGAACCCAAGGCCGCCGACACCGCAGCAGCCAGCACGGCAGAAACGCCGGCTCCGGCTGTCAAGGAAGACGTGGCTTCCGCAGGTCAATCGCCAGCGGCCACCAGCAAGGATGATGTCGCGTCGAAGGCCGCAAATGCTGCAAAAGCCGCCGAGGCGGTGGCAATGGCCGCCGATGCCGCGTCAAAGAAGGTAGCGGTAAGTCCGGCGCCTGAAACGAAAATCGAAAACCCCAAACCGGAACCCGCCACCACACAGGTTGCAGCAGTCAAACCGGAACCGAAAGCCGCACCTGTTGTTGCCGAACCGGTTAAAGCCGCAACACCGGTGGTTGAAAAGCCCAAGGCGAAGCCGGCGTCAGCAGCACCGGTTACTCCCGCGGCAGTCCCCGTCGTTCCGTCACGTCCCGCCGACCAGCCGGTCAATGTTATCGGATCAACCAGAAACGCATCCGCTCCACGGACCGACGAACCAGCCCAGGTAACGGCAGCTGCGACGCCTGGCCGCCATTCGGTGCAAATTGCCTCACAACCGTCGCGTGATGCCGCTCAGGCAACCTATGTGGCGCTGGCGCGACGTTACGGCTCGCTGCTTGGTGGCCGTGGCATGAATATTGTCGAAGCGGAAATCGCCGGCCGTGGCACCTATTACAGGGTGCGCATCCCGACAGAATCGCGTCAGGATGCCATAGATCTTTGCACGCGCTACAAGGCAGCCGGCGGCGAGTGCTTCGTTCCCTAGCGGGTGTCCTGCCGCATCCGGATGCCTGTGGCCGCCTTCTGGCGGGCACCGATTTTCAGGGGATGATTGCGCATCGGCCGGCGGTGCAACGTGCGTGTTTCCGTGCTTCCGGCTATGCTTGCTGAATGAGCGAATCAAAAGCTGTCATTTTTGGTGCAGAAGGCCTTGTGTTGACGCCGGAAGAACGGACGTTTTTCCGGGAAGAAAAACCGTGGGGTTTTATTCTCTTTGCCCGCAATATCGGCGAGCCTGAACAAATTCGCGATCTCGTTGCAGCGCTGCGCGAATGCGTTGGCCGTCAGGATGCGCCGGTGTTCATCGACCAGGAAGGTGGCCGGGTTCAACGGCTGCGGCCGCCTATTGCCGCAGATTATCCGCCGGGCGCCACGCTTGGTTCGATTTATCGCCGTGACCGGGAGGCGGGCAAGCGGGCGGCATGGCTGATGTCGCGTTTGCACGCATTTGACCTGCTTCGCCTCGGGATAACGGCCGACTGCCTGCCGGTCCTCGATGTGCCGATCGAAGGGGCGCATGACGTGATTGGCAACCGTGCCTATGGAACCGATCCCGAAACGGTTGCCTCTTTGGGCAGGGCCGCTGCTGATGGTCTTTTGTCCGGCGGTGTCCTGCCGGTCATCAAGCACATTCCGGGTCATGGCCGCGCATTCAGTGACAGTCACAAGGAATTGCCGGTCGTTGCAGCGCCCATTGACGATTTGCGGCGCCACGACTTTTCGCCCTTCAAGGCGCTGGCAGACATGCCGATGGCCATGACCGCTCATGTCGTCTACACCGCGATCGATGCGGATAATCCGGCGACAACCTCCAAGAAGGTCGTGGCTGAGACGATCCGCGGCGAAATCGGCTTTGACGGGCTGCTGATGAGTGATGACGTATCCATGAAAGCGCTCGGTGGTACATTTGCCGACCGTACTGCCGCGGCAATTGCCGCGGGCTGCGATGTGGCATTGCATTGCAACGGTGTCATGAGCGAAATGCGCCCGGTGGCTTCTGCAGTACCCAGGCTTGCCGGCAAAGCGCTGCAAAGGGCAAACGATGCCCTGGCATTGCTTGAAGGCGGCAGCGAGGAAAACGAGGCGGCGATGCGCGCAGAATTCGAACACCACGTTACGGCGGTGGCGTGATGGTGCAACCAGCCAGCAAGGGCAGTGCCGCCGAACCGATGGAAAAGTTCTGGTCCAACGATGACAGTGATCGCGGCCTGTCGGAACCGCAACTGGTTGTCGACGTGCAGGGCTTTGAAGGCCCGCTCGACCTGTTGCTTCATCTGGCGCGCAGCCAAAAGGTCGATCTGGCACGGATATCCGTACTGGCGCTGACCGAGCAGTATCTCGAATTTATCGAGCAGGCGCGTGCACTGCGGCTTGAGCTTGCCGCCGATTACCTGGTGATGGCGGCATGGCTGGCGTATTTGAAGTCGAAATTGCTGATTCCCGACAAGGACGGGGAAGACGGCGCCAGCGGCGAAGAACTGGCGGCGTTGTTGCAGTTCAGGCTGAAGCGCCTGGAGGCCATACGCGATGTTGCCTCGCGCCTCGTCAATCGCAACCGGCTTGGCCGGGAGTTCTTTGGCCGCGGAATGCCGGAGGCCGTGATAGTCGAGCGCACGTCCAGCTACTCGGCTTCGCTTTATGACCTTCTGGCAGCCTACGCAGGCGGAAGACAGCGCAATGCGATCACAAGTGTCAGCATTGCCAAGCGCCAGGTCTGGTCACTCAAGGAAGCGCGCGAAATCCTGCAAAGGCTGATCGGGAGCGGAACCGACTGGGCACGGCTCGACATTTTCATGATCGAATATCTGGGCGATCCGCAAGACCGGCGCAGCGCCATGGCAAGTTCGTTTGCCGCCAGTCTGGAAATGGTGCGCGAGGGTGTGCTGGAAATTCGCCAGGAACGGAATTACGCACCTCTCTACATGCGGGGGCGTCACAAGAGCATGAATTCGGGGGAAAAATGACATGACCAATGGCGGACATACAAATGTCGTTCAACTGGTGGGAGAAAACGAGGACATGGTTGCGGCGCTAGCGGACAACCCAGCCGAACGACTGCATCTTGCCGAGGCGGTTAGGATGGCAGAGGCGATCGTGTTTGCGTCGGCCGAACCGGTTACCGAAAAAGCCATCGCCGAACGCCTTCCGGATACCACCGATGTCGGTGCCGTCATGGAGGAATTGGCGCGCGTTTACGAGAAACGCGGCGTCAATCTTGTGCGTATCGACAACAGTTGGGCCTTCCGGACGGCAAGCGATCTGGCGTTCCTCATGAGCCGCGAGACCGTCCAGTTGAAGAAACTGTCAAGGGCGGCGCTGGAAGTTCTGGCGATCATTGCCTACCACCAGCCGGTGACCCGCGCCGAAATGGAGGATATTCGCGGTGTCGAGACCTCCAAGGGCACCCTGGACCTTTTGCTTGAGACAGGATGGGTAAGGCTGCGCGGGCGCCGACGTACGCCTGGCCGTCCCGTCACATACGGGACAACGCCCGGATTTCTCGATCATTTCGGCTTGCCGGAACTACGCGATCTGCCGGGAATGGACGAGTTGAAAGGGGCTGGATTCCTGTCTCCGCGGATGCCGACAAATTTCTCGGTCCCGCAACCGCCCCTCGATTCAGACGATCTGGCAGAGGACGAAGATCCGCTAACGGATATCGATCTCGAAGAGCTTGGATTGTTGACACCGCGCGGCGGGGATGATTGACACCGCATTCGGTCCTACAGCAAACAACAGGAAAAATGCTGACCAGGACGTTTCGCTGCGGGTAACACTTTGAACGACAACGCTGAAATCGTCACAGGAAGAGTTGCCGCCGGTGTGTCTTTTGCGGCGCGGCTGGCGTTCGAGAAAATATGCCATTTCCACGATGATGGCACGCAGACACTGGATGACATCACCCTGACCGCAGAGCCGGGCGAGGTGCTGTGCCTTCTGGGCCCGTCCGGATCGGGGAAAACCACATTGCTGCGCATTGCCGCGGGAATTGAACCGCAGACGTCAGGGCGCATCCTTCTCAACGACCGCGAAATCGCC
>JAHEGF010000245.1 GCA_024645155.1 Phyllobacteriaceae bacterium
GGAAGACGATGGGGCAATGCGGCTGCGGCTGCGGCTTTTCCCGGACCGCGTTCCGGTCGTGCTGGAAAGTGATGGTGCGGCTCGTCTCGAAGAAGGCAGTTTTCACTATGCCGGCGGTTTCTCACTTGCCGATTTGGCGCCCGACACCGACAAACTGCGCGGAAGCGATGGTGATACCTTTGCTGTGAATGCAGAAAACAACCGTGTCAGCGGCGAGGTCTACCGGATTAGCGGACGGTTTACGCTTGACCACAAACTGCTGGGGATCGACGAGTTTCGTTTCGAGACCGGCAGCCGAGAAGATCCGTATATTGCGGAAGGGACGGCTTTTGTCGATCTCGGCGCCGATCCGAGGTTTGCAGTCCATGCCAGCGGTCAGCAATGGCGGCTGGCAGAAAAGGATAGTGACAATCCGGCAGCCACCATGACCGTCAAGGAGCGGATATCGGCGCTGATCGGCCTGATTTCCGGTGTGCCGGAGCCGGCAATTGCCGGGACGCTCGACATCAGTCTGCCTGCCATAATCGCCGGTGAGACAACGATCCGCGATTTCCAGTTGCGCGCCAAACCGGCCGGCAGAATCTGGCAAGTCGAAAAACTTGCCGCAAAGCTGCCCGGCCGTGCAACGCTGGAGGCCAATGGAACGCTGACAACCGGCCAGTCGCCGGGCTTTGACGGGTCGCTGCTGCTTGCCATCGCACAGCCTTCCGGATTTGCCGCATGGCTGGCCAGCGATGTGGACGATGCCATCAGAAGGCTGCCGGCGGCCGGATTTTCGGCGTCCGTTGACCTGACGGAGCAGCACCAGTCGTTTCACGATCTGGAACTGATCCTCGGCAATGCCCGTTTCCGAGGCCTGGCAGAACGTGACGATCCGCCTGATGGCAAGCCTGCCGCGCTTGTGCGGCTTACCGGTGATGCGCTTGATTTTGAGGGATTGAGCGCCTTTGCCTCGATATTCACAGGCGCGCAGGGACCGCGCCTCGATGATCATGACATCGAGATGCACGTGTCGGCCGGTCCAGTCGAAATCGGCAAGCTGCAGGCGCAATCCGTAGATACGGCACTTCGGCTCAAATCCGGTGTCATAGAGATCGACAAGCTGACCATTGGTGACCTGGAAGGCGCATCGCTGAGTGCTACCGGCAAGATTGCCGGATTTGCCGAAGGTTACACCGGCGGCATCGACGCCTCGTTGGTGTCCGTAGATCTTGCTCCGCTGGCTGAAAAACTGGCGGAACAGTATCCTCGGCACCCGCTGGCAATCGCTGTTGCGGACCGTACCGGCATCTTCCCGGGGCTTCTCGCTGATGCCAGAATCAACCTCGTGGCAAGTATCGCCGGATCTCCTGGAGCCGACGGCCACAGTGCCGCAATGAGTGCCAACGGGCAGATTGGGGGTACCGATTTCTCCTTTACGGTGTCGGGCTCGCCGGCGGTGCTGACGGACCGCGACGAGTTCTTTTCGCTGACCGCGAATGCCACCAACAATAAAGCCGCGCCGATATTCGCGCTCTACGGAATTCCGGTACTTCCTGTGGATCTGGCAGGGTCGATGGAAACCGCATTTCGCGCTGAAGGTTCAGTTGCCGGCGGCGTGAAATCAGCCGTTTCGTTCCGTGGTCAGGAGGCCAATGCTGATTTTACCGGGACGATTTCGGCACCGTCTCCGACTGCTTTCGAATTAACGGGCAGCGCCCGGCTGTCAACGGGCGACATCGAGCCCTATCTGTCGGTAACCGGATTTGGCCACCCCGACATAGGTGGCGGATTGCCGGTCGATCTTTCGGCGAATATCGGCGCAACACCCGGACGGTTCGAGTTTTCGGCACTTAAGGGGACCATAGGCAGCGGCAACGTCAGCGGCACGATCATCGCCACTATCGATGCGGGCCAGCCGCAACTTGCCGGATCGCTGGAGCTGGACGTGCTCCAACTGCGGCCATTTGCGCTTGCGGTTCTGGGCGGCGACGCGCTTGATGCTGTGCCGGGTGAATGGGCAGCGGTGCCGTTTTCTCCTCACACCACAATACCGGTGTCGTTGGAGTTGGCCGTGACCGCCGGGGAAGTCGAAGCCGGGCTCGGCGAGCCGCTGCGCGATGCAAAGCTCAACCTGAAACTTGATGGTGACGGCCTGTGGCTGAGCGATGTGAGCGCCGGTTACGGCGACGGGCGCATGTCAGGGCGGGCGGAACTGAAAAACAACAATGGGACAGTCCTCTTTTCGGGTCAGTCCTCCCTTGCCGGTGTCGGCGCGGAATTGCTCTGGCCGCAGTCCGGCTCTGCCGGCCGCGTCACACTTTCGGGCACGCTGTCCGGCAACGGGAAATCGGTGGACAGTCTCGTTTCCTCCCTTGCCGGTTCGGGAACCGGACAGATCGGGGATTTGACGGTCGATGGTGTAAACACAACCGCATTTGACCGGATCCTGTCGCAGGCAGATACGGTGGAAAATAGCAAAATCGAAACGCTTGATGTTGCGGCACTGGCAGTTCCGCTGATCCGGTCCGGACAGATTGCAGCCGATCAGATCAGCTTTCCGTTTCTCATCGCGGGTGGCGTGCTGCGCACCTCTCCGGTCGTGATCAGGGCGGATGGCGCGGAAGTCGAGGCTGAATTGCGTCTCGACCTGCATTCCGGGGTTGGCGAACTGGAGGGCGCGATTACCTATGATGCAGGCCGCGAGGCGCTTGTCGGTTCCGAACCGGTGGTGCGGTTTTCGGCCACCGGCCCGGCGGGCGACATGTCCGGACAATATGACACGTCAGGCCTCAAGCAATACCTGACGCAACGGGCCTTCGAACAGGAACAGGAGCGGGTCGAGCGGATACAGGCGATCCTGCTGGAAAAACAGCGCCTGAGGCGGTTTGTTCGCCTGTTTCGCGAAGATGAAAAGGTGCGGATAGCTGAACGTTTGCGGCTGGAAGAGGAAGCACGCGTTGCTGAAGAGGCACGGAAAGCTGCGGAAGATGAGGCACGGCGCGCAGCGGAAGAAGAGGCAAGAAAAGCGGCCGAGGAAGAGCGGAAAGCGGCCGAGGAAGAGCGGAAAGCGGCCGAAGAAGCTCAACGGGCATTGGAAGAAACACAAAAACTGGAAGAAGAACGATTGGCCGAGGATGCGCGAAGGGCCGAGGAAGAGGCGCGGCAGGCCGAGGAAAACAGAAAGGCAGCCGCCGAACAGGTGCAAGACAGCCAACACCAAAACAAGAATGCGGTTGAACGCCGGCAACTTCCCGGAGTGAAATTGCCAAGTGTCAACGAATTCGATTCCAGCACCGGCGATCCTCCGGAGCCACCCCGCGGCGGCCTTTTTTCAAACAGGAAACTGTCGCTGGACGAATTCCTGCGTACGTTGGGTAACGATTGAGATGTGGACAGTATCCGGTTCAAAGCCGGGGCGGTCAGGATTGCCGGCGCAGTAATTGCGCAAGGATAAAAAGGCGGATTGCCGATGAAAGATTTACCTGCTGCGGGCGGCTGGCATCTATTTCGGTGATCAGCGCTGCCAACGGCAGGTTTCGTCTGGCCGCTTCCTTTTCAAGTTCCTCAAAAAACGGCTGTTCCAGGGAAATACTGGTGCGGTGGCCGCGTATGGTAACCGAGCGCTTGGCAACGAGGCTCATGAACCGGCGTCTTTACCGGAACCCGGATCAATTTGCCGCAGGTGCCCGTCAAGCGCGTGTCGGGCGTTTCTGGTTTCCGCCTGAGCCTGCTTTATCTCCGCCTTTGTGCGCCCGCTTGCCGCACGGTTTTGCACAGCCGTTTTCTCGCGAATCTTGCGTGTCTTGCGTTTGCGCGCCTGTCGCAGATTGATGATTTCGGCCATCGGCACCCAGCAGCTATTTTTTTCTGAATGAATCCAGCGAGACGACTTCGGCGCCTTTTTTTGGTGCATCGCCATCAGCGCCATCGTCGCCGGACCCGGGTTCGGCCTTCTTCGGGTCGCTCTTCTTTTTCTTCTTCCTGGTGGCAGCCTTGCTGTCGGCAACCGCAGGAAGTGCCGTGGTTTCCCCGTCGCCGTCCGCCATCGCTTCTTCGCCCACATCAACATCGAACTCCAGCTCGAAATTGACTGACGGATCATAGAAGCCGCGCACTGCGGCAAACGGGATAGTCAGCTTTTCAGGCACCTCGGCAAAGGACAGGCCGACCTCGAATTCATGCTCGCTGACCTTGAGATCCCAATACTGGTACTGCAGCACGATGGTCATCTGGTCCGGGTATTTTTCGCGCATGCGCCGCGAAATGCGCACACCGGGCGCGCCGGTAACGAAGGTGATGAAAAAATGGTGATTGCCGGGCAGGCCCGTACGGGCAACTTCGGTCAGCACCTTGCGCATGACCGAGCGCAACGCATCCTGCGCAAGAATATCATAACGGATCTGGTCGTCGGCCATTTCAGGTGAATCCACATCACGGTTGTTTCCAGATGTACTGGACCGGACGCGCGCCGTAAACCGGTAGATGAAGGAAAGTGGAGGCTTCTGTTGCCAGGTGCCTCCGAACCCCGCTCAGGCCGGCGAAGGCCTAAGAGTTAGTGTGAAGCTGTCGCACCGCATTAAGCAGCGAGACGTGCTTCCGCATAGTTGTCATTTGCAACTACAAAGTAGCCCGATAACGGTGGTACCATGCCGAGCGAAAGTCCGATCTTTACACCCTCGTCGATCCTGTTTCGCCCCCATCAAAAGCCGCTCGTGGAACAGCGGTTCATGGTGGAGGCGCCGGGTACCGCCCCCGGGTCCGAATGGTTTATTACACCGGCAGTTTATCGCCATAGCCAGACAAGCTGACACCGGTAATATAGTTGCGTTTGCGGAGGATTGAAAGAGCCACAAAGCAAAGGGAAATATTCCGCCCGGGATTGACTTGATCAAGGGTTTTGGGAAAGGTCTTGCGGGATGGGGCGAATTTTACCTGCTTTGGCTGATTCCGTGGCGGATACGGTCAAAGGTGGGAGTTCCACTTGGTCCAGAGGGAGAAGAATTCATGAGTGATTATTTGGCCGATGTACGCAGGTACGATGC
>JAHEGF010000040.1 GCA_024645155.1 Phyllobacteriaceae bacterium
AAGCGCCCTGGGAAATACGGGCGGAACTCGTCGAAACCTTTGAGGACGTCCGGTTTCGCCAACTTGGGCGTCGCCTGATCTTCCTGGAAGCGCCAATGGCACTGGAGAAACAGTTACGAGATCAACTTAAACAGTGGCTGGAATATCGACGACACGGACGTGAAGGCCTGGCGGTTGGGCGTACCATGCCCGGTACTTTGGCAGAGTTGTAAAAACTGTGCGTGGATCGCGTCGAAAGTGCTACCCAACTTTATGAGATCCGGACCTGGTTGAACCAATAATCAATAGGTTCATACCGGGTACGTAGCTCTGATTCCGTCGGGCTCAATTTTTTTTCCAGCGAGAATTGAGCGAAATGTGCGTTCCTGGTGCGTTCTGAACGTTAATGATCCAGCTAAAATATCTATTAAGTCATTGAAATCATGGTGCTGCCGGAGAGATTTGAACTCTCGACCTCTCCCTTACCAAGGGAGTGCTCTACCCCTGAGCTACGGCAGCTCGTCGTTCTTCGATATGAAACCCCGGTTGGAACCCCGTTGGAAATGATGCCCGAAGAAACATCACTATTTCAGTCGTTTGCACTCTGCGAACCGCCCCTTACCAAGGGAGTGCTCTACCCCTGAGCTACGGCAGCACTTTGAGAATGCGGCGGACTTCTGCCATAACGCCGGATAATGCGCAAGCGCCAAGGCTCCGGGTACCAGAAGTTATGGTGTTTGCAAATTTCACGTACAATAATGACGGAAATCAACCGATACTTATTTCTCGACGATGACACGACCGAACAAGAAAAAAAAGGAATTGCCGGAGAAAAGCCGTGAGGAGCGACTTGCAGAACAGCTTCGCGCCAATCTGGCTCGGCGAAAAAAACAGGCAAGCGCTCGAAAAACGAAAATTGACGGCAAATCAGGCAGGCCGGCTTAATATCGCCTATTTTGTTCATGTAATCGTTTTCCAAATACCGGACTTGTCATCCATCCGTGTTCCTTGAACCCGCAATGCGTATGGTCTAGACGAACAAGCTTGTCTTACCCACGCTCATGGCCAACCGAATGGCGAGGAACACTGACCTATGGATCGAATTCGCGTTACCGGCGGTAATGAATTAAATGGTGTCATTCCGATTTCCGGAGCGAAGAACGCTGCATTGCCTCTGATGATCGCGTCGCTGCTGACCGACGACACACTGACGCTGGAAAATGTTCCGCATCTTGCCGATGTCGAGCAACTTATACGAATTCTCGGCAACCACGGTGTCGACTACTCTGTTACCGGGCGACGACAGCAACAAGATGTCGGGTACTCGCGTACTGTCCACTTCACCGCACGCAACATTGTCGACACCACCGCGCCATACGAATTGGTATCGAAGATGCGCGCCAGTTTCTGGGTCATAGGACCATTGCTTGCACGAACGGGCGAAGCGAAGGTTTCCCTTCCCGGCGGTTGTGCCATTGGTACCAGGCCCGTAGATCTGTTCATCAGCGGACTGAAAGCACTGGGTGCAGAAATAGAAATCGAAAACGGCTATGTTCATGCCAGCGCTCCCAACAGACTGAGGGGAGCGCGATTTATTTTCCCTAAGGTTTCCGTCGGTGCGACCCACGTCATGCTGATGGCGGCGTGCCTCGCCGACGGGGAAACCGTGATTGAAAACGCGGCGATGGAGCCGGAGGTCGTCAATCTCTCCTCGTGCCTCAACGCCATGGGCGCACGGATCAAAGGTGCCGGCACGCCAACAATTACAATTTCCGGTGTCACCTCGTTATCCGGCGCACGCCATCGCGTCATACCCGATCGAATCGAAACCGGCACTTATGCCATGGCGGTGGCCATGACCGGTGGCGATGTTTTGCTGGACGGGGCGAAGGCAAAACTGCTTGCCGCTGCACTTGAGGCAATCGCAAGAACGGGCGTGGAAATTTCCGAAGAAAGCGGGGGCGTACGGGTTCGCCGCAACGGCGGGGTGATTTCTCCCGTAGATGTGGCGACAGCCCCTTTTCCAGGGTTCCCGACTGATCTTCAGGCCCAGTTCATGGCCTTGATGACGCGCGCCAATGGAACGTCGCATATCACCGAGACCATATTTGAAAACCGGTTCATGCATGTCCAGGAGTTGGCACGCCTTGGCGCCAGGATTTCGTTGTCCGGCCAGACTGCCATTGTTGAAGGCGTCTCCGAACTTGAAGGCGCACCGGTGATGGCAACGGATCTGCGTGCATCTGTTTCTCTAGTGATCGCAGCCCTTGCTGCGAAGGGTGAAACCATAATCAATCGGGTCTACCACCTTGATCGTGGTTTCGAGCGCCTGGAGGACAAACTTGCCCGGTGTGGCGCCGATATCACGCGAATATCGGACTGACTTGTTGCAACGCACAAAAACATGCACATATAAACACGCATGAATCTGGGATTGGATAATGAAACCGTTACGACTGGTTGCGCTGGACGCAGATGACCTTGCGATCATTTCCGCGCATGTCCAAGATGGTCTGGTAAAAGTATCTGATCTGGAGTTCCTAGCCAAAGAACATCGCTTTGTGGTGACCATGAACCGTTTTGCTTGGGAAACCGGCAAGCCGAAATTCCGCCACATGTATCAGCGCCGCAGAAGTGTCCTTCATTTCGAGCGTGTGACCCATGTGGAGCTTTCGGGTATTGACCGCACCAGGACAGACGACGTGTTGGTTCTTCTTGCAATTCGATTTTTCCCATTGGAGTCTCCGGGCGGAAAGGTTGAACTGGTGTTTGCGGCCGGTGCCGCATTGCGCTTGACGGTGGAGTGCGTCGAGGCGCGGCTGGCGGATTTGGGAGCTGCATGGGAAACCGGAAACCGCCCCGTTCATGGTGATTGAAGCAGGAATGTAATGGTAACGGATCAGACCCAACCGGCCGGCCGTTTGATTGACGTTGTTCTTGACGAATCCATCGGGCGCTCGACGCCAGATGTTGAACATGAGCGCGCGGTTGCCATTTTTGATCTCGTCGAGGAGAATAGTTTTCAACCGGTAGGCGACGGCGATGGCGGGAAGTACCGGCTTAAACTGTCTCTGGTCGATTCCCGCCTTGTTTTGGACATCGGCCGTGAAGACGGTCAGCACGTTATCACACATATTTTGTCGCTGACGCCGTTCCGGCGCATCGTAAAAGACTACTACATGATCTGCGAAAGTTACTACGAGGCGATCCGGACCGCTTCGCCCAGCCAGATCGAGGCGATCGACATGGGGCGCAGAGGCATACACAATGAAGGGTCGCAGACCCTGAAGGACCGGCTTGACGGTAAAATCATCATGGATTTCGATACCGCACGGCGGCTTTTCACGCTTGTTTGCGTGCTACACTGGCGTGGTTGAGAGCTTTGGTGGCAAATAAACCAGATGCCAAAGGCAACCCTGCGTCGGCGCTCCCTTCGTCGATACTGTTTCTGTGCGGCATGAATGCCATTCGCTCACCCATGGCCGAGGCCCTGGCAAAATCGATATTGCCCAAATCGGTATTTGTTCAGTCGGCGGGCGTGCGCGAAGGTGATCGCGATCCGTTTGTAGACGTGGTCATGAAGGAAAGGGGTCTTGCAATAAGCGACAACTGTCCAAGGAAGATTGATGATCTCGAAGACAGCTATTTCGACCTGATCATCACCCTTGCCCCGGAAGCCCACCACAAGGCTCTCGAACTCGTGCGCCTGTCCGCGGCAAATGTAGAATACTGGCCCACAGCCGATCCAACGACGGTTGCGGGAAGCCGTGACCAGATCATGGCAGCCTACCGCGATGCACGTACACGCATTGAAAATAATATCAGGGAGCGATTTGGAAACCACCCTGCCGCGTGAGGTTCCCATTGAGTTGGAATTCACGGCACCTCATACCAAATCTTAGGTTCACAAGGCAGAATCAATGATATAGGTTCCGCCGTCATACGGGCATTCCCGGCACCGAAATGAAAATACAGGTATAGAATGGCAAAGGAAGAAGTCCTGGAGTTTCCAGGCGTAGTAACTGAACTGCTTCCCAACGCGATGTTTCGCGTAAAACTGGAAAATGATCACGAGATCATTGCTCATACCGCCGGTCGGATGCGCAAGAACCGTATTCGTGTATTGACCGGTGACAAAATCCTGGTCGAGATGACCCCTTACGACCTGACAAAAGGCCGTATTACCTACCGATTCAAGTAATCTCTTGCGTGTGCGCAAGCTTCGGAGGCCCGTCGAACGATGAGTGTATTCCAAAAGCTTGTCCTGGCGTCGGGATCACCGCGTCGCGTTGCATTGCTGCAGCAGGCAGGGATCGAGCCGGACCGGCTGGTGCCAGCCGATATTGATGAATCTGCCCTGCGGGCTGAGCACCCGCGATCGCTGGTGCGAAGATTATCCCGCCAAAAAGCGGAAAAGGCACTGGAAATCCTGAAGACGGAGGGACAAGCATCCGATAGTTTTGTCATTGCTGCCGATACCGTTGTTTCAGTCGGCCGCAGAATTCTGCCAAAACCCGATCTTGTCGACGAAGCCTCGAACATGCTGCGGCTACTCTCCGGACGCTCCCACCGTGTTTATAGCGGCCTTTGCCTGATCAGCCCGGCAGGGAAGGTCCGGCAGAAAGTGTGTGAAACGCGGGTCCGCTTCAAACGCCTGTCGCGTGACGAACTCGAAAGCTATCTCGCGAGTGGAGAGTGGCGGGGCAAAGCAGGCGGGTACGCCATCCAGGGTCTGGCTGGGACTTTCGTTGTCAAACTGGTCGGATCCTACACGAACGTCGTCGGATTGCCATTGTATGAAACCGTTTCATTGCTGAATGGCGAGGGTTATCCGGTTCAGTTCAAATGGCTATCGGGTGCACAGGCAACTTGAAAACCAGGCGGGGTATCTGAGATATGACGACTTCAATCAAAGTTACGCAGATGCTCAGCTCCCGGTCCTGTCCCGAATGCAAACGCAAATCTGTGCGGCCGTTCTATCCATTCTGTTCGCGGCGTTGCAAGGATATCGACCTCAATCGCTGGCTGACAGGCCGTTATGTTATTCCTGCATCGGACGATGAAACATCAGAATCTGATCTGTTGGAAGCAGTCCCGGAAAACAGTTTGCGGTAATATTGAACGGGTGCTGGACAGCCGGTTTTCTCATGCTATAACCCACGCGCTTCAACGCAGAAAACCAACGCTGCGGTTCATAAATTCAGAAGCTTTTGAAGCCTGCAAAGGCCGGATGCCCAGGTAGCTCAGTTGGTAGAGCAGCGGACTGAAAATCCGCGTGTCGGTGGTTCGATCCCGCCCCTGGGCACCATTTTTTATCGGCTCAATCTGGACACATGGGTTCCCCGAAAACACGGTTTCCGGACTTCCACCCTTCGTTGCTACTTGTGGCCAACTTGCACCCAGGCGCCGTTTCTTGACGATGATCGCACGGATGCATCGATAAATGCCATGCCGTCCAAGCCGTCGCGAACGGTCGGGAACCGGACTTCAGGTGGAATTTCCTTGCCCGCCTGTACAGCACGGATGGCCGCCGCTGCTTCCGAGTAGATATTGGCGAAACCTTCCAGATAGCCCTCAGGATGGCCTGCGGGTATCCGGCTCACGCGATTTGCCGCTTCGCCTACGCCCGTGTTGGCGCGAGTGAGTTTTTGTTTCGGCTCACCGAATGGTGCGTACCAGAGCTTATTTGGCTCTTCCTGCTCCCATTCAAGCCCGCCCTTGCTTCCATAGACCCTGAGACGCAAGGCGTTTTCGTTACCCGGCGCAACCTGGCTTGACCACAACATGCCCCGCGCCCCGCCTGAATAGCGCAGCAATACATGGGCATTGTCATCCAGTTGGCGGCCTTCGACAAAAGTGTGAAGGTCTGCACTCAGCGCTTCTAGCGAAAGGCCCGTAACGAAACCGGCAAGGTTGATTGCATGCGTACCGATGTCGCCGATTGATCCGCCAGCGCCTGAACGCGCCGGATCGGTTCTCCAACCAGCCTGTTTCTGACCTGTCGCCTCGGTCAGCCAATCCTGGGCATACTCGACCTGAATCAGTCGAATATTACCGAGTTCGCCAGATGTGACCATCTCGCGCGCCTGGCGAATCATGGGGTAGCCGGTGTAATTGTGCGTCAAAATAAAAAGTGCGCCGGATTTTTCCACCAGTGCGGCAAGCTTTCGGGCATCAGCGAGCGTTGATGTCAAAGGCTTGTCACAAATCACATGGATGCCACGCTGCAGGAAGGGCCGTGCGGCTAAATAATGCATGTGGTTGGGCGTAACCACAGCCACCGCCTCGATGCCGTTCTTCAGCCGGGCCTCGCGCTTTGCCATTTCGTCAAAGCTTCCGTAAACTCGGTCCGGCGCAAGACCGAGGTCCGCCCCGGACAACCTGGACTTCTCCGGTGTCGAACTGAAGCAGCCGGCAACCAGTTCGTACTTGTCGTCAATACGGCTGGCGATCCTGTGAACGGCTCCGATAAACGCATCGCGCCCTCCGCCAACCATGCCCAGCCTTACCCGGCCTGCTCCGTTTCCGGTCTTGTGTTCAATTGTCATAATTATTCACCTATTCCGAGCATTTTGCGGTTTGCGGCATCATTTGCGCCGCTACCAGCAAAATCGTCAAATGCCTTGTCAGTCACCCGGACAATATGGTCGCGGACAAACCTGGAACCCTCACGCGCACCGTCTTCTGGATGCTTTATCGCGCATTCCCATTCGACAACTGCCCAGCCATCGAAATCGTACTGTGCCATCTTGGAAAACACGCGGCCGAAATCAACCTGCCCGTCACCAAGAGAGCGAAACCGGCCGGCCCGGTCTACCCACGACTGATAACCGCCATAGACGCCTTGGCGGCCTGTGGGATTCAATTCCGCATCTTTGACATGAAACATGCGGATCCTGTCGTGGTAGATGTCGATATTGTCGAGATAGTCCAACGCCTGAAGCACGTAGTGAGACGGGTCGTACAGCATGTTGGCACGCTGGTGATTGTTCACGCGCTCCAGGAACATCTCGAAAGTGATCCCGTCATGCAAATCTTCGCCAGGGTGAATTTCATAGCAAATATCAACTCCGCAATCCTCCGCATGGTCAAGTATCGGGCGCCATCGGGCGGCCAGTTCGTCAAATGCAGTCTCAACCAATCCTGGCGGGCGCTGCGGCCATGGGTAGAAATATGGCCACGCCAGTGCTCCGGAAAAGGTGGCGTGTGCATCAATCCCGAGATTGCGGCTGGCGGTAATCGCCATCTTCACCTGTTCGACAGCCCACGCTTGGCGGGCTACCGGATTTCCACGAACCGATGAGTCCGCAAATCCGTCGAATGCAGTATCGTAGGCTGGATGTACGGCTACAAGCTGACCTTGCAAATGAGTCGACAGTTCGGTCACAGCAACGCCGTTTTCGGCCGCCAAACCCTTGAATTCATCACAATATCCTTTTGACTGCGACGCTTTTTCGAGATCGAACAACCGGCCGTCCCAGCTTGGCACCTGTACCCCGATGTAACCACAGTCGGCTGCCCACTTGGTGATTTCCGGCCACGTATTGAATGGTGCGGTATCGCCCGCAAACTGGGCCAGGAAAAGTGCAGGCCCCCTCATAGTCTTCATGATTGCCTCCTTAACAGCGTTGCGGGGGATTACGGTTGTTTCTCCCCCGCAGCAAATTGCAAGCCAAGTATCTTAGAAGGGAGAATCCGGGAAGTAGAAGGATTCGGCGTTTTCGGGCGTAATCAAAGTCGCACCGAGTATATAGCGGCCTGCAACAGGTCCGTTTGATTTGAATGCCGCCACGGTTACGTCCATGGCAGTGGCAATCATTGATGGCGGATAGAGGACATCGACGGGGACCAGCTCATCACCATCCATGATGCTTTTGATCGTTTCCTTCATACCAGCACCGCCGACAACGAACATACCGTTCGCCTCACGGCCAGCCTGCTTGAGTGCAGCAACAACACCGATGGCAATATCGTCGTCCTGTGCCCAAACCGCATCGATATCGGGAAATCGGCTCAGAAAGTCCTGCATAACTTCAAACCCGTCGTCCCGGTTCCAGTTGGCATGCTTATGATCAAGAACGTTGATGCCCGAACCTTCGAGTTCGGACATAAACGCATCGAAACGTTCATTGTCGATCAGGGTTGGAATACCGCGTAATATCACAATATTGTCACCGGATTTCAGACGGCCCTTCATATAAACAGCCGATACCCTGCCCATTTCGGGATTATTGCCTGCGACGTAGATATCTTCGATGCCCGGCTGGCTAAGGCCGCGGTCCACAACGGTAATCAGGGCGCCCGATTTCTTGACATTGATAACGGGGTCGGTCAGCGGCTCCGATTCAAAAGGCAAAACCACCAGCGCATCAATCTTGTTGACCGATACGAGGTCTTCCAGCGCACTTGCCTGGGCGCCGGGGTTCGGTGAGTTGACCAGGATCAGATCAATATCAGGGTAAAGCGCTTCAAGCCGTTCTTCGGCCTTTTCGGCATGCCAGTTCATGCCTGCTGCCCAAGCATGAGTGGGGGTGGGATATGATACACCGATCCTGATTTTTTCCTGCGCAACTGCAGCGCCGGCAAAACCCAGAACGCTCCCCAATGTCATTGCCAATAATGTCTTTTTGAGATTCATTTCACTTCCTCCTTTTCGTTCTTCAGGGTGAGTTTTCCCGTTCCGGGGAAACCCGGTTATTCCACACGCCGGCAGGAAATCCTTAAGACGTGCGAATTCTAATATTAGGATTTGCTGTTTCTTCGGCGGCCCCATTCACCCCGCTGCAACCAGACGGCTACAATTATTATCAACCCCTGCATGGTGCCGTTCAGGTAGTTCGAAATCATGTCGGTGAAGTTGAGGATGTTGCCGATCGTTGTCAGGATCAGGGCACCAAGAATTGTTCCGCCGATGCGTCCGTATCCACCTTTGAGGACAGTTCCTCCAATGATGACCGCGGCAATTGCCTCCAACTCCCACAAGACACCTGTTGAAGACGATGCGGAACCGAGGCGTGGTACGTAGATGATTGTGGCGAGCGCAACACACAGTCCCTGGATCACGTATGTCCATGTCTTTATCCGGTCCACCTTTATGGCGGAATATTTGGCAACAGCCTCATTGGATCCGATCGCCGTGCAGTAACGCCCAAATGCCGTCCGATTCAGGAGTATCCACCCGGCGATCGCAACCACGATGAAAACCCACACGGGGATCGGCAGTCCAAAAAAGCTGTCGTAGTAGACCGGGCGGTAGGTGGTGCGAATGCCAAAATCCAAAGACAACGTACCGCCATCGGCAAAATATGTAACAAGCGACCGGTAAATCCCCATTGTTCCGAGCGTGACGATAAATGCCTCGATCTTGCCTTTTGTCGTCAGAAACCCGTTGATCCAACCCGCACCTATTCCCAGAATGATACTGCAGCCACAGCCAATGAGAACGGTGGCGATGCCCGTCCCGAACGAGCCAACTGCGTTGTTCATGATTATTATCATGACACCGGCGATTACGGCTGCCATGGACCCGACCGAAAGGTCGATACCTCCTGCGGTTATGACGAAGGTCGCCCCGACCGCAATGATTCCGATGAACGCGGAACGGGTAAGAAGATTAGTAAGATTGCCCTCGCTGACAAATGCCGGATTGAGAGAAAAACCGATGATGCAGAGCAACAACAGTGCAATTGCCGGGCCCAGGGTCTTGAAGTCGATTGCAGGCAAACGATTGCTTGCGGTTTGGGTTGTAACCGTTTCAGACATTAGCCCTCTCCTCATTCAGTCCGGCGGCAAAACGCACAATCTCATTTTCGCTGATTGCATTGCCGGTCAATTCGCCAGTTATCCGCCCGCTACGCATCACGAAGACCCGATGGCAGATGCCGATAATTTCGGGCATCTCGGATGAAATAACGACAACGGACATACCTTCGGCGGCAAGTGCCGCAATAAAGTGATAGATTTGCTGTTTTGTGCCGACGTCTATGCCCCTGGTCGGCTCATCAATAATCACGATTTTCGGATCTGCCTCCATGACCTTTGCCAGGAGCAGTTTTTGCTGGTTTCCACCGGACATTTGAGACACACGGATATTTGGATCCCGGGTACGGATATCGAAGCGGCGAATCCCGCGTTGCAACGCGCGCAACTCTGAGGCACCATCCAGCATGAAATGATGGGTAAATTTTGGTAAGGCCAGAAGCGTCAGGTTCGGGCCCATGCCTTGTTCAACAAGAAGCCCCTTTTCCTTCCTGTCTTTAGTCAAATAGACGATACCGGCATCGCGGGCCTGATCGACAGATTTGAAATTGACGTCGCTGCCAAACAACGACACTGATCCGGCGATCCTTTCCTGAAGCCCGCAAATCGCTTCAAACAGGTCGGTACGCCCTGAACCGATCAGGCCGGAGAAGCCGAGAACCTCGCCCTTGCGTAGATCGAATGAGATATCGCGAACGCTTTTTGTTGCAAAATCCCTGACCTTCAGTACTACCTCGGCATCGAAATCTGCCTCGTTCATGGGCGGGTAAAAATCTGACAGCTCGCGCCCGACCATCATTTGGGCCATCGTATCCAGCGTGAATTCACCGGTAGGCTTTGTCGCTATCCACTGGCCATCGCGAAGGATTGTAACACGGTCGGCGATTTCACTTACTTCGTGCAATTTGTGCGAAACAAATATGATTGCCGTACCGCGATCTTTCAATCTACGCACCTGCTTGAAGAACAGTTCGGTTTCGGCTTCCGTCAGAACGGCTGTCGGTTCGTCCATGATAAGCACGCGGGCGTTCCGACTCATCGCCTTGACGATTTCCACCATCTGTTTTTGCGCTATGGAAAGATCCGCGATCCGGGTGTGCGGCGAAAGATCGAGGCCGACTTCGGCAAGCATGGCACGGACTCTTTCAGCCATTTCGGATCTGTTCAAAAAACCGTTTTGTGACAATTCGCGGCCAAGGAAGATGTTTTCTTCAACTGTCATCTGTTCGGCGAGATTGAGTTCCTGATGGATTAGAACAATGCCCAGTGCTTCCGCCAACCCATCCGGCGGCAGTTCGACCACCACACCGTCAAGGCGGATTGTTCCTGACGTCGCCGGGTGAAACCCTGAGAGGATTTTCATCAGGGTTGACTTGCCGGCTCCGTTTTCACCGATCAGCGCATGCACCTCTCCGGGCCAGATATCAAAGCTGACACTGAACAGCACCGGAACATTGCCGAATGACTTGCTGACACGTTCTGCGGCGAGTACGGGGGCATTGCTGAAGGGCGATTCCGGCACTGTGTATTCTCCTCCCGTCGCACGCGTTCGACGCCTGATGTTTTCCTCACTTCGCCATCATGTGTAAACCTTTTCATAGGTAATGTAAACCTTTACATTTTGGAATGTAAACCTTTTCATGTTCACCAAGGTCGTCTATGGTCAAATGTGAGCAAGCATGATTCCCTTATTGAAGGGCAGCAGATGGCAGGAAATTATTTTGGATAATCAGTCCATTAAGCCGGCGACAATAGAAGACGTTGCCAAGCTCGCGGGTGTATCTATAGCCACCGTTAGCCGGGCAATCAGATCGCCTGAAAAGGTGGCGGAAAGCACGCGAAAAAAGGTTACCTCCGCGATTGCGCACACTGGGTACACCGCGAATGCCATGGCACAGAACTTGCGGATGCAGAGGTCGCACATGGTCATGGTTCTTGCCCAATCTATTTCCGATCCCAATTTTCCCGGGATACTTACCGGTCTGGAGAAAGCAGCAAACAATCGTGGCTTTGGAGTGTTGATCGGCAATACCGAGGGAGATATCGGTCTTGAAGAAAAGTACCTGAGGTTTCTGTTGACCGGGATGGCAGACGGGCTGATTTTGTTAACCGGCCATCTGCCGGTCGCCGGCTGGCCCAAATCGCCCTTAGCAACGCTGCCTCCAGTCGTTGCCGTTTCGCGCCCAGTCATGCATGAACAGATCGCCTATGTTGGCGTTGATGACTTTGATGCTTCCAAAATGGCAACGGAATACCTGATATCGATCGGACATTCACGTATCGTGTATGTATCGGGACCGGCTGGTGATGCGGTTTCGGAACTCCGGTATCGCGGTTATTGCGCGGCATTGACCGAGGCATTCGACGAAAGTTCGATCTGGAAAGTTGATGGCGACGGAACAAGTGAGGGCGGTAGGTCGGCGATCGAAAGGCTGTTCATCCGTGACAGCCTTCCGACCGCTTTTTTTTGTTACAACGACAACTCTGCGTTCGGTGTGATCGGGTCATTGCAACTGCGGGGATATGATGTTCCCCGTGATTTTTCGGTTGTCGGATTTGACGATATCCCGTTTGCCAACGATATCTCGCCATCGCTGACAACCATCCGGCAACCACGTGGGCAAATCGGCGAATTGGCCATGTCGTATCTGCTGGATTCACTTTCATCCAAAATTGCGCCAAGCAACAGAACCCTCCTGCATGGCGACCTGATCATTCGCGATTCATGCCTGGAACCAGGGCCCCGGCATGACCGCCTCGGCGTTGGGAAAATCCAGTAACCGGTGCACATGGCGCCGCGGTCGCAATACGGTTTATAACGTCTGCCATGCCTTGTTGCCCGCTGACACAGGTGTGCAACAACTCCTGGCCGGGACAATCTCACAGGTTGCCCGCAACCGAAGTTCCGTCAAATTTGAACCGGTGTTACAATCGTAAAGTACAAAAGAAGCCAGCAATAGATGGAGGCGGAAATGCGAAAACACTTATCCAGTGTACTATCAATCAGTGTACTATCAATGATTGTAATCAGGATCGGCCGCTGCGGGACCTGCATGAGGCAGTCACTTGCTGTGGCAACAACCGCGTGGTTCGTATTCGGCGCGGGATTGGCGCTGTGGCCTGACAGCCAAGTCCAAATATTGGCTGGCGCCGCAGTACTCATTTCGACGGCGATCTGGTTGATGCATATAGCTGCCTATTCCGGCAGAAATGCAGCCAAAGCGCCAGATCAGCCCATGCGATCGCTACCTGCCAATCCTACCGACTCACCAAATGCAAGGCGGCACGCACTCGGCATACTACTGCGTGCGGCCGGTACCGGTGTGGCGTTGTCGTTGCCGTTGATCATTTGGCCATCAAGATCGTACGCATTCTGCGGCCAGTGCACGAAAAACGCCGATTGCGGCGAAGGTCACATATGCAAGAACACAGCTGCAGTTAATTCAGGAAAAATCTGCAACGAATGCGTTGCATCGTAAGCAATAGGCATAGCCGCAGCCAGTCCGGGCTAAATGCTGTAGTAGCCGAATAAGGCCATTTACGCGCCCAATGCTTCTGCGAGTTCTTCGAACCCGTCGACAATCAGATCGTGTTCGGGATTGGGTTCCGGGTCGGGAGGGCCGGCGCTACCCCACTCATCGGGGCGGCGTACAAACGCCGTCTTGAAGCCGACCGACCGAGCAGCATTGAGGTCAAAATTGTGACACGCAACCATGCAGCACTGCCTTGGTTCAAGCTGGAGATAGCGGGCAACTGCGCAGTAGGATTCGGGCAGCAACTTGTACTTTCCAATACCTTCACACGAAAATACTGCATCCCAGGCTAGACCATTGACCCTGGCGGTGTCGATAATCAGCCGGTAGCTCAAAATGGTGAAAGAGGCCGCGATATATTTCTGTCGCAAGCGCGGCAGTACCGGCGGGAAATCCGGCCAGCATTTGAAGCGGTGCGGGACATCATAGGCGATTGCCCGAACATCGCTCTCAGTGAAGTCCCCGAGCCCGTATTCGGCAATCAGTTCCTTGAGAGTGAACCGGTGGGCGCCGTCGAAATTGTACTCGGGCGGCTTGTCCTTGCCCAGATTAAGCATCGCCGACAGTGAGCGGCGGCGCAGTTCATTGGCGATTGACGGCCAGTCCTGTTCGATACCGTACTGCGCTCCCGCCGCTGACAATGCTTCGGAAAACCCCGAATGCCAGTCAAGTATTGTGCCGCCCGTATCAAAAGTAAGGGCGCGAATTTCGGAAATTGTCATGGGCGCCTCCTACCGTACCAGTGAAAACGACTGTCGGGTTTGTGCAAAAACCGGTCTCGGCGCATGCCGGTGGTGCGGCTACATTCTAATCCAGTGTTTTCAGATAGGAGGAACCGCTATTTGATATCGTATCGCCATGACCTTCTTCATCGATCATTGCCGGCGCAACAATTTCGCTCACGGGCGTTGGCTGGCCGACAAAGCGGAAGCTAACCGAACAGGCTCCTTCCATTCCTTCAATCTCGCCCAGTGCCATCAGGGTTTGTGTGGTTATTGAGGGCGCCGAAGGGTTCTGTTCGGCTATCCGCATCCGTGTCACACCGGTCCAGGTCGATCCTCCGATCGCTGTTACATCCACAATTTCCAGATCTTCACTGCCAACAGATATCCCTGAACGGGAAAACTCCCTGCTTTTATACGGCCAGAAAAGCGAGAGCCGTATTTGATCGCCTCCGGCGCCATAGTCCGGAGGCACATACCGCGCATTGACACAATTACCGGCCGAAACGCCAAGCGGCACGCAGGCAGCATTGGCTGCAAGAAAACAAGCGTTTCCGCGAAAATAGCCGGACACATCCTGTGTCAGAGCCGGAGCTACGCCAAGTGTAACCGCGCCAAGCGACGCTAGAATAGTCCGCAACTTAATCCCCATCAGGCCGCGATCTCCGTTTGCGACAGAGTACGACTTTTGAATTTGGTGTGTCAAACCGGGAAAGTTGGTCTGGTTAAGCAACACTCGTTTGTTATTGGAACCAATCAACAACAGTGCCTGGCTTCAAACCCGGAAGTGTTTCGAAAGCTTCAGCCCCTGGGACTGATAGTTGGACTTCAAGCCGGATCCATAGAGAGATTGCGGTCGATCAAGCATGTGCTCATAGACCAACCGGCCGACCACCTGCCCATGCTCAAGGATAAACGGGACCTCGTGGCTACGCACTTCCAATACGGCCCGGCTGCCGGCGCCACCGGCCTGCGAATGACCAAACCCGGGGTCAAAAAACCCGGCGTAGTGAACCCTGAATTCACCTACCAGGGGATCAAAAGGGGTCATTTCGGCGGCATAGTCCGGCGGCACATGAACCGCTTCGCGGGAGACAAGAATATAAAACTCATCAGGATCGAGTATGAGTTCACTGGAACCCCTGTCATACAACGGTTCCCAGTAGTCATGCATTTCATAGGCACCGATCTTGTCGACATCCACCAGCCCCGAATGGTGTTTGCCACGGTATCCCAGCAATCCATCTTTTGCGCCAGACAGGTCAATGGACAACGCGATGCCATCGCCAGTGATATCTGGTTTATCGGAATCGACCAAAATTTGCCTTTTGTGAAGCTCGCCCAGTGCGGACGCGTCCAAAAGTGCCATGCCTTTCCGAAACCGGATTTGCGACAGCCTCGACCCCTGCTTGACGACAATCGGAAATGTTCTTGGGCTAACCTCGAGATAAAGCGGGCCTCTATATCCCGCTGCGATCTTGTCAAACTCCCTACTGTGGTCGGTCATTACACGCGTGAAAATATCGAGACGCCCCGTTGAACTTTTCGGATTTGCGGAAGCAGATATCTCCGTTGGAAGTGCCAGACTCTCCATGAGTTCAACGATGTAGACGCAGCCCGTTTCCAGTACCGCCCCGTCAGCAAGATTGATCTCATGCAACTTGTTGCGCGCAAGTTTCTGTTTGATGGTGTGGCTGGAGCCTGGCAGGAAGCTCGCGCGCACCCGGTAAGCTCTGGCACCGAGTCTAAGATCTAGAGAAGCTGGCTGAATCTGGCCTTCCCCGGGGGGCAAATCAGCCGTCAGCACGCCATTGCGCCAGAAATCCTCAATAGAGGTATCGGGTAATATGCCTGCTTGGCCCACCATTAGATCTCCAAATGTTCGGGCGAGGTTTAATCACCGGGCCAATTGACGCAAGAGTACAAGCTCTGTAAGTTCTGTTTTTCCCGTGGTGATTTGGCCGGTCGGCTTGCAGCCACGTTAAACAAGTCGCTAAAAGGGCCGCTGATGGACCGGTTGCGACTTTCGTGACCGGTTTTTTTATTGGTGGTTTAAATGAAGATAGATACAAAAGATGTCCGCCTTGAAACGGCTCTTGTCCATGGCGGTTTATCACGTTCTCAATTTGGTGAAACTTCAGAAGCCCTCTATTTGACACAGGGTTTTGTCTATGACTCCGCCGAAGCGGCCGAGGCGCGTTTCAAGGGCGATGAACCGGGCTTCATCTATTCGCGTTATGCCAATCCTACTGTCGACATGTTCGAAAAGCGCATGTGCGCACTCGAAGGTGCAGAAGATGCGCGGGCTACCGCTTCAGGGATGGCCGCGGTTACTGCCGCTCTGGTATGCCAGCTTAGGGCAGGCGACCATGTGGTAGCAGCTAAGGCGCTGTTTGGTTCCTGCCGGTGGGTCATCGAAACCCTGCTGCCGGGGCTTGGTGTCGAGTCCACTTTGATCAACGGTCATGAGCCTGATGCCTGGAACAAAGCCATCAAGGCGAACACCAAGGTGTTCTTTTTTGAAAGTCCGACAAATCCGACACTGAGCGTCATTGACATCGCGCATGTGGTTTCAGTTGCCAAAACCCACGGCATCAAGGTCGTTGTCGACAACGTTTTTGCAACGCCACTCTACCAGAAACCGCTCGCATTGGGTGCTGATGTCGTTGTCTATTCAGCAACCAAACACATCGACGGTCAGGGGCGTTGCCTTGGCGGTGTGATCTTGTCGTCAAAAGACTGGATTGACGAGAATTTGCACGATCATTTTCGCCACACGGGCCCCAGCTTGTCTCCGTTCAATGCCTGGACCTTGCTAAAAGGTTTGGAAACACTGCCAATTCGTGTCGAACGCCAGACCAACAGCGCAAACACTGTTGCCGACTACCTCCACTCGCATTCCAAGATCGCGAATGTGATCTATCCAGGGCGCGATGATCATCCGCAAGCCGACATTGTTGCCAAGCAGATGAGCGGTGGTTCGAGCCTTGTCTGCATCGAATTGAAGGGCGGCAAGAAGCACGCTTTCCAGTTTGAGAATGCGCTTCGGATTATCGGCATTTCCAACAATTTGGGAGATGCAAAGAGCCTGGTGACACATCCCGCCACGACCACGCATAAAAACCTCGCACCCGAAGTTCGCGAAGAACTCGGTATTAATGATGCAATCGTTCGCCTCTCTGTGGGATTGGAAAACCCTGACGACCTTGTCGAAGATCTCGAACATGCCCTAAGTGCGGTTAACTGACCATACTCATGGAAATGCCTGTCTGGCCAAGAATATACGGGATAGGGAAGTCCAGAAACAAATCAGGGCGAAGACATAGGCAATTTCGGAAAACCAGCCTGGAAAAAGGCAAAACAGCATGAACACGACAATGGTCTCAGTCGCCTCGGCCAGACCA
>JAHEGF010000041.1 GCA_024645155.1 Phyllobacteriaceae bacterium
CGCGCGTTGAGGTAAAGAAGCCCGGTTTCAGCATCGAAGCACTCCCGTGGGGAAAATCCGGGGAGAATGGTTTGGCTGAATTAAAAAATGCAAGGAAAACATAATGGTAGCGTGTGGATTCAACGCCTTTGGTAAGGAAGAGGCCGAGAGTTCAAATCTCTCCGGCAGCACCACCAATACCAGCAAATCTCCGATATTGTTATTCGCTCCGGAGTTGGGTCATTTGCAAGCCTCACGCGGACATCCTATTCGATAGCCTTCGCGAAAAATATCCAAACATCGGGTGCATTGGGCAGGTTATCGAAGGATATTGATGATTTCCCTGGACAGGCTTTTTATTTCCTTTGCCGCCAGGCTGGACGGTCTGCGTTCAATGACGCCCCAACCTTCGCCGGCGGTTTCGGCAAAAAGCACCCGGTTGCCGATCAGCGTTTTTGCGCATTTGCAATTTTTTCCCTCAAGGATCTTGCGAACTTGTCCAGTTAGGCGTGTTCGTTGTGAAGCGCGGTTCAGAATAAAAAGCACAGGCTTCTTTTCCTCCAAAGCCAGTTCAACTGTTGGATCGGTTGCCCAAAGATCCAGAGGCGAAGGTGATACCGGAATGATTACCAGGTCAGCGACTTCGATTGCCGGTCGGCCGTCAACACCCATCTTAGGCGGTGTATCAATGATGACGAGTTCATGGTTTTTGAGGAGTTCGCGTGCCTCGTAGCGCGCCCCCCAGGCGCTCGCCGTGCGAAACCCCAGTGGAGGGTCACTATCGCCAACACGCTCACAGCGCTTCATGAACCAGCGCCCGAGACTGCCCTGCGGGTCGGTATCCAGTATGGCGACCCGTATTCCGCCGGATGCCAGCGACAGCGCGAGGTTAAGCGACAAGGTGGTTTTCCCAGACCCGCCTTTTTGCTGAGCTATGGAAATGATTTTGCCAGCCAACCGCACTCCTCCTGGTCAATATCGCCAATTACCTACTTGGCATCGGTCAGATTGCCAAGGCCGGGGAAAAATCTGCCTTCAAATAGCGCAATAAGCAGACTGTGTGTTACGCCACCTCACTCTCCGGCATAACGGCAAGTGACAATGTGATGCAGGCTTAAAAACGGCTCCGCGCAGTTTTTGCGCCGGACCGATAAATTATCCCAGGGAGGAATATATGCGTAATTATCTGTTCGCGACCGTGTCGCTGGCAACATTGTTAAGTGTCGGTGCAGCCCAGGCGGATTCGGTTAAGGTCGGAGTTCTCGCCACACTCGAGGGCACCTACACCGTACTTGGTGAGGACGGCGTCCGCGGTTTGAAAACAGCGCTTGGCCAAATCGGAAACAAAGCCGGCGGCAAGGACCTCGAAATTATCATTCAATCGACCGATGCCAGTCCCGACAGTGCCGTTCGCGGTGCCCGCAAGCTTGTCGAGCAGGACAAGGTTGACATCGTTATTGGCCCGTTGTCGGGTTCGGAAGGCATAGCCATCCGCGACTATTCGAAGACCCAGCCACAGGTCACGTTTCTCAATGGTATTTCCGGTGCACAGGAAACGACCTACGTGACGCCGTCTGAAAACTTTTTCCGCTTCAATATGGATGGCGCCCAGTGGTCGGCAGGTCTTGGCGAATATGTTGCCAAGGAAAAGGGCTACAAGACTGTTGCAACGATTGGTGAGGATTATTCCTTCATTTATACTCAGGTATTTGGGTTCGCACTTGGATTCTGCGCCAATGGCGGAGAAATCACCGAGCGGCTATGGGTTCCGCTGGGTACCAAGGATTTTGGCTCCATAATTGCATCTTTGCCTGACGATGTTGATGCTATTTATCTTGGCCTCGGTGGCGGTGATGCCGTGAATTTCCTGAACCAATACCAGCAGGCCGGTGGTGACGCCAAACTGATTGGTGGCTCCATCATGGTTGACGGCACGGTTCTCAATTCCAAGGGTGATGCAAAGAACGCGCTTATCGGAACGCCGTCATCTGGACCCCAGGCCGATACGTGGGATGACCCGAAGTGGCAGGCCTACGTGAAGGCATACCAGGACGCATTCCCGCCGGATCAGCGGTTCCCCTCTCCGTCACTTCTGGGTACCGGCTACTATAACGCCACAAATGCGATGGCACAGTGCCTGGACAGCGTAAACGGCGATCTTTCCGATGGCCAAAAAGCATTTCGTGCTTGTCTATCGTCGCTTGAACTCGACGCACCTAATGGCAAGATTACATTGGATAAGAATCGCCAGGCAATCGGTACCAACTTTGTTACCGAGGTTGTCGAACTGGGCGATGGCACACTCACCAACAAACTTGTCAAGATTGTACCGAATGTGAACCAGACACTGGGAATCAGCGAGGAGGCATTTGCGAAAATCGGATTGCCTTCGCGCGACGTTCCTGAGTGCAAAACGTCCTACGAATAACGTGGAAAAAACCGGTCCGGGTGCCAATTTGGCGGCCGGGCCGGCTCCATAACCCGAATAGTGACCCGTTTGGCTCATGACTCTCATTACCTATTTGACCCGTATCCACTTCGCCGATGGCGTGCTGGAAGATGCGCTTTGGTCTGAATTGGAGTCCGGAAAAAAGCGCCGCCCGCTTATTATTGCCGACAATGAGCACATGCATGGCGATCTGGCTGAACGGTTATTGGCCGGACTGCCCATAAAATCCCGCGCCGAAACCTATTGCGATATTCCGCCTATTCCAACCGAGCATTGCGCTCGGCAAATCGCGGATATCTATCATGAATCTGCGTGCGATGTGCTTTTGGCGTTTGGAACCTCAAGAACGATTGACCTTGCGAAAGTAGCACGCGTTGCAATTGCCCATAGCGGATCAATTGGCAGGTTCACGCACAAACGCGGCGGTTCCAGCCGGATTGGGAACGCGCTGCCGGACCTTTTTGCTATTCCCAGCATCTCAGGTTTTGGGGCCGCAGTAAGCGCCCATGCACCGTTGGTTCTGAAAAACGGAGAGCGAACATTGATGATGTGCAAGAACCTCATACCGGCTGTCACCATTTGTGATCCGCTGCTCACGGTGAATGCTACAGCGGAACAAAGTGCCAGTGCCGGCGCCGATGCAATTACTCATTGCGTGGAAGCTTTTCTGTCGAAAGGCTATCATCCGCCCGCAGACGGAATCGCATTGGACGGTTTAAAACGCGCTATGGAGAATTTGCAGCCAGTACTGGATAATGGCAGCAATATCCATGCCCGCCGTGAAATGATGGCTGCAAGTTTGAATGGTGCACTGGCGTTGCAAAAAGGCCTGGGCGCTTGCTACGCGATATCAAACGCACTCGAATTGGTCAGTGATTGCGAACTCGATCAGGGTGGCCTCAATCGCATTGCACTTCCCAGAGTATTGCGCTTCAACGAAGATGCCGTTCAGGAAAAGCTTCAGGCACTTGCCCGCACACTCAAGATGCGAAAGCAGCGCAATTTCGTTGAGGGCGTCGAGCGGTGTTTTGATGACCTGCCGCTTCCGAAATTGTTGTCTGAACTGGGTATTGGCCCCTCTCAGATCAATGAAGCGGCTGTAATCGCGTCCAGCGATCTCGCCACGGATACCAACCCCAAAAACATTGATACCGAAGACTATTTGTCGATCATGCGGTCGGTGCACTGACCGGATCATGATGCCATACTTGTCTTTTGCAGGTTGGTACGGATTAATCTGATGATTTCGGGGTGATAGCCAAATTTCGGGGCCAAACATTAGGCAAACTTCTGGAATGATTTCTTACCAAATCGTTCGGGTGATATCTCATGAATTTCGTATTCTCTGGCACTTGCATTCAAGCGATTTCGTAACTTTAAGTCTCTTTCTTAGACCAACAGTATTGACGTATCCTGCTCATCCGCGGACCTTTGAGGATATCGCCCGAAATAATAAATCGAGAAATCGGGTGGGGAGGAAATCATGAGTGGAGCCGTTTCCGTACACCACGGTGCATTCGGCCGTGCTGCATTGTACCAACTCGATAAGCCGATTATTACCCATGCTCATCGTGAAGCACATCTGATCTTCTACATTGATAGCCACAAGGCCAATGTCAACGTATGTGACGAGGCGATTGCGATAAACGAAAACTACGGTGCAGCGGTAAATCCCTGGCAACCGCACAGCTTCGAACTGTCGAATGGTCCGGGTGTGTGCATGTGTTTGGTTTTGTACATCAAACCGATTTGGTTTCTTGAAAACAGCCAATCTGTAGAACACGCGTTAAGCTTTGGCACTGCGAAAATAGAGATGACGAAACGTGTTCGTGAATGGGTTTTCCGCCTGACTTCGCTCCTTTTGGACGATGAAAATTCTGAGCTCTTCGACGGATTCCTTTATGAAACCACCCGCCAGTGCTTTGAACAATCCTGGCGCGGAAACAAACAGGTCGGATTTATGGCCAACGCACGCATGCATTATGTGGATTTTCGCGTAAGGCGCTCGCTGAGGCTCATGAAAGAACGTTTTACCGATGATCTGGAAATGGACTGGTTGGCGCGGGCTTCAGGCCTTTCCAGGCCGCATTTCTTCAAACTTTTCAAGAAACAGATGGGCATAACGCCGAACCTTTTCCTCAATACGTTGCGGGCCGAACAGGCCATTGAAGACCTGATGGTAACCAACAAATCCGTAACAGACATCGGTTATGATCTGGGGTTTTCCTCGCAGGCCAGTTTTACCCGTTTCTTTGCGTCGAATGTGGGAATTCCGCCAAGCGAGTACAGACGTGTCGCCCATATCGTGTGAACGCACGCAATCTCGGCTTTTTAGCGATGTTGCGCCAATCGGGAATACTTAAAGGTACGCGTTTGTCCGCTCATTCTTTTTAGTCTTTTACCGATTGGCTGGTCGGAATCGATCTGTATCTGGTTGAGTAGCGTGGAGGGACTGTGTCCGGCATCGAACACATCACGGGGACAAAACATAACCGTTCAGCCGGGAAAAGGCAGACGATATGACTGCATTTATCGATCGCCATCCGGTCTGGTCCTTTGTGATTTTCATTTTGGTGGCAGTTTTGATCTGGATGGTTTTTGCCATTTGGCCTGATTGGCTGACCGGTTTGATCGGGCGCAAAAAGATCTTCCTCAACGCCATCTTCAACGGTGTCACACTTGGCGGTCTGTATTTCCTGGTTGCCAGCGGTTTCACCCTGATCTTCGGGCTGATGCGCAATGTCAATCTGGCGCACGGATCCCTTTATCTGCTTGGCGGCTACATCGGCTACATTGTGGCCAACTACACCGGATATTGGCTGATCGCCTTTCCGGTAGCTTTCATCGTGGTAGGCGCATTCGGCATCCTGTTGCAGGTCTTTGTATTCCGGAAGATGGAGGGAGAAGATCTACGCCAGACACTCGTTACCATCGGCATTTCGATCGTCATGGCAGACTTGATGCTTTGGATCTGGGGCGGGGATTTCTACAACATCAATCCACCGTCTTGGCTCAGCGGTCCGATAGACACGTTTTTTGTGACCGGTATCAAACGGTCCACCGGCGAGTTTATTTTCATGACCTACCCGATTGTCCGCGTTGTCATACTGGCCGCCTCGATCGTCATAGGTGTCGCCATGTGGCTGCTCCTGAACCGGACCCAAATCGGCATGTTGATACGGGCAGGCGTCGATGACCGCGACATGCTGTCTGCCACAGGCGCGCGCATCCAGCTGGTGTTTGTCGGTGTGTTTGCATTTGGCGCTGGTCTTGCCGGTATGGCCGGGGTGGTAGGCGGCACTTTCCAGTCGATTGCCCCAGGCGAAGATATTCGGTTTCTGCTGGCCTCGCTTGTTGTGGTAATAGTCGGCGGAATGGGATCGATTACCGGCGCGGCCCTTGGTGCGGTGATCATCGGATTGGCCGAACAAATAGGGTCGGTTTACTTTCCGACCTATGCTGTTGTTCTGACATTCCTGATTATGGTGGTGGTTCTTGCTTTCCGGCCGCAGGGCCTCATGGGGAGGGCCGGTTGATGACTGTCGCTGCGCAAAACGATCTTGGAGGTCGGCCAGAACCCCGAAGCGGAACTTCCGCCGCAGCCGGTACCGTTGCCGTCCTAGCGCCCTGGTATGAGCGCGTGCCCGGCGCCTATTGGATAGTCGGATTTCTACTACTGATCATGCCTTTGCTGGCATCTGATTTCACACTTTTTCAGATATTCGGCTGGACATTCATTCTTGGCATGATCGCGTTGTCGCTCATGCTGCTTGCCGGATATGGCGGAATGGTGAGTCTCGTTCAAATGACCGTGGCCACACTGGCCGGTTACATGATCGCAATCTTCGGAACCAGTGCGATTACAGGCATTTCGCTGGGCTGGCCGTGGTGGATCACGATCCCGCTGGCGCTGATTATTGCCATGATATTCGGTACCGCCGTGGGCGCGCTCGCTGTTCGCACCGAGGGTATTTACACGATCATGATCACTCTGGCGATCGCATCTGCCTTCTTTTATTTCACACGGCAGAACTATGTGATATTTAACGGTTTTTCTGGCTTCAACGGTGTTTTACCGCCCAAGTTGTTCGGTGTCGACTGGCGGTCAGCAAAGGCATTTTATTACCTCACCCTGTTTTGGGCGGCGGTTTCTTATTTCGTCGTTCTCTATATTTCGCGGGCACCATTCGGCCTCGCGCTCCAGGGTGTCAGGGACAATCCGCGAAGGATGGCTGCGCTGGGATTCAACGTATTTGCCCACCGCGTTGCTGCCTATGCCTTTGCTGCACTGATAGCAGGTATTGCCGGCATCTTGCTGACCTGGCAATCCGCACAGGTTTCTCCCGGCACCGGCGGTATCGGTCCGGTAATCGACATACTGGTAATTACGGTTATCGGCGGTACCCGGCGGCCTGTCGGCCCATTCATCGGCGCTTTCATCTATGTGATTCTGAAAACTTTCGCCATTGATATCCTGATTTCCATGGGATTGAGCGGGGACCGCTTCCAGCTGTTGATCGGTATCAGCTTTCTCTTGATCGTATTCTTTTCGCCCGATGGGATCCTCGGGCTATGGGACCGCTGGAATGAGAACCGGCGGCGTGATCCGTTGACCGGTCAGGCGGTAGTGCGGGAAGGCGGTGAAACGTGAACATTGCCGTGTCCAGCAGAGCCTCAAGCATGGCTGCCAGACTTAGCGCCACTGGCACAGGCAACGCCCTTGAACTGCGCGGCGTCACAAAGCTGTTTGGCGCGCTTGCAGCCATCTCCGATATCACGCTTTCGGTCCGCCCCGGTGAACGGCGCGCAGTTCTCGGATCAAACGGCGCCGGCAAGACAACGTTGTTCAACTGCATAACTGGTGATTTTCGCGCGACGCAGGGAACAGTAAGGTTCTTCGGCGAGAACATATCCGAGTTCTCGGCACATGAACGGATAAGGCGCGGACTGCGGCGTACCTATCAGATTTCCCTGCTGTTTACCGGGCTGACCGTGCTCGACAATGTCTATCTAGCGTGTTGCGGCGTTTCACGAGGCCGTTTCTCGTTCCGGCGTCCGGGCCGCAATGACGCATTGATGAGTTCCGCTGAAGATCTTGTTCGTGTCGTGCATCTGGAAGACATCAGGAACAGGGTCGTTGCAGAATTGTCCTATGGCCAGCAACGTCAGCTTGAGATTGCAATGGCACTTTCGGGAGCGCCGCGATTGATCTTGTTCGACGAACCGGCCGCCGGGTTGTCGCCGGCCGAGCGTTCGGAACTTATCGAGATTCTTACCGGGCTTCCGCGGCATATGGGCTACATCATCATCGAACACGATATGGATGTTGCCCTGCGCGTGGCCGAAAGCGTGACCATGATGCACAACGGGCGCATCTTCAAGGAAGGCAATCCAGCGGAAATAGAGGACGATCCGGAAGTTCAGGCGTTGTATCTGGGGCGGGGGCACGAGTGATGGCCGAACGCGCAACACCCATTCTCGAAGTCCGGGACCTGAATGTCTATTATGGCCAGTCCCACGCATTGCAGGGCGTTAATCTGACGCTCAATCACGGTGTGCTGTCGGTTGTCGGGCGCAACGGCATGGGCAAGACCACGTTGTGCAAGGCAATCATGGGTCTCGAGCCTGTTTCCTCCGGTTCCATCAGTTTTGCTGGCCAGTCGCTGGCGGGAATGGGGCCATCGGAAATCGCACGCGCAGGTATCGGATACGTTCCTCAGGGCAGGCGCCTTTGGCCATCTTTGACCGTCGATGAACATCTGAAGCTTGTGTCGCGCGAGAATGGCGCATGGACTATCGAGAGGATCTACTCGACCTTCCCACGGCTGGCGGAGCGGAAGTCGAATGGGGGCGGGCAACTCTCCGGGGGTGAACAGCAGATGCTCGCTATTTCACGGGCGTTACTGCTTAATCCCAAATTGCTGGTTATGGACGAGCCGACCGAGGGTCTGGCGCCGGTCATCGTGGATCAACTCACCGACATGCTGATACGGCTGGGTCAGCAGGGCGAAATAGATGTTTTGGTGATTGAGCAGAATATTGGCGTAGCGACGACAGTGTCCGAGCGCGTCGCAATCATGGTCAACGGACGGATCAATCGTGTGATGGATGCCGGTCAGCTCGCCGCGGACCGGGATCTGCAACAGGCTTTGCTTGGTGTTGGCCGCCACGCACATGATGAAGTGCCTGATACGTCTGCAGTTCGCAGTGAGGCCGATACTTCCAGGGCCACCCCGCAAAGCGGACCCAGGAAAATCTATATTTCGAACCCGAAGGTGCCGACGCGCTGGACGCCTTCTGTCCCGGTAAAGGTTATTGAAAGTTCGGCACGAACGGTTACCGAGGTCGGACAAACCCGGGTCCGGGATGCGATCGAACCGCTTTCCGCACGCGCCCTTGGCGTTGGAACCAGGGTGCTGGTTGCCGGAACCATGGACACCAAGGGCCCGGAATTGCGCCATGTTCGTGATATTCTCAAAGAGCAGGGGCTGAACGTTCAGATGGTCGATCTTTCAACCAGTGGCAAACCATCCGGCGCTGAAATTCCACCCCACGCGGTCGCTGCTTTTCACCCGCGCGGGACTTCCGGTGTCTTCACCGGTGACCGCGGGACGGCCGTTGCCGGGATGACGGAAGCCTTCACACGTTGGATTGCATCGCAAACCAACGTGGCGGGAATAATTTCCGCAGGCGGTTCCGGTGGTACGGCACTGGCCACACCGGCAATGCGTGCACTTCCGGTTGGCGTACCCAAGGTTATGATTTCGACCGTCGCTTCGGGTCAGGTCGAACAGTATGTCGGACCGTCGGATATCATGATGCTGCACTCGGTCGCCGATGTTCAGGGGATCAATTCGATTACCCGCGAGGTTCTTGGCAACGGCGCAAATGCGCTAGCGGGGATGGTCAGGGCGCGCATGGCGCAAAAAGCTGGTTCCAGGGCTGACAAACCGGCCATCGGTTTAACGATGTTCGGAGTGACGACACCCGCCGTCCAGCAAGTGACAGCAGCGCTGGAAAGCGATTTTGACTGCCTGGTCTTCCATGCGACCGGCGTCGGCGGCCGGTCCATGGAAAAGCTGATGGACAGTGGCATGCTGACTGCGATTATCGATCTGACCACAACCGAGGTATGCGACATGCTGGCAGGTGGCGTTTTCGCCGCAACTGAAGACCGGTTTGGTGCTTCGATACGGGCAGGATTGCCTTACATTGGCGCTTGCGGAGCGCTTGACATGGTGAATTTCGGCGCGCGCGAAACTGTACCCGAAAAATACCGGGATCGCCTCTTTTACGAGCACAATCCGCACGTCACATTGATGCGCACGACTCCCGAGGAAAACACAAAAATCGGCCGCTGGATTGGCGAGCGTCTGAATGAAATGACCGGACCGGTCCGCTTCTTCCTGCCGGAAGGCGGGGTGTCACTTCTGGATGCCCCAGGGCAGGCCTTTCACGATCCGGCGGCAGACAAGGCTCTCTTCAAGGCACTTGAGGACACGGTCCGGCAGACTTCCGTCCGGCAACTCGTACGCCTTCCGTTCAACATCAATGATCCGGAATTCGCAGCCGCAGTTGTTGCCGCGTTTCGTGGTTTTTTCTCAACACATTTCGACCGTGCTGCAGGAGCCTGATTTATGCTTTCACGATCTGAACTCATGAAAAAATATCGGCAAATGCGCGATCGTGGCGAGCCGGTGATTGGCGGCGGCGCCGGCACTGGCCTGTCTGCGAAATGTGAAGAAGCGGGCGGCATCGATCTGATCGTGATTTACAATTCTGGCCGATATCGTATGGCCGGCCGGGGATCGCTGGCCGGCTTGATGCCCTACGGGGATGCAAACGGCGTCGTCATGGAAATGGCTGGTGAGGTGCTGCCGGTGGTGAAAAATACACCGGTACTTGCAGGCGTGTGCGCATCAGATCCTTTTCGCATCATGGACAAGTTCCTTGATGACATTAAGGCAACCGGATTTTCTGGGGTCCAGAACTTCCCGACAGTCGGCCTAATAGATGGAAACTTTAGGGCAAACCTCGAAGAAACCGGCATGTCCTACCAGCTGGAAGTCGACATGGTTGCACTCGCCGTAAAAAAGGACCTGCTCACAACGCCCTATGTTTTCTCGGAGAGAGACGCCACGGCTATGGCCACGGCAGGGGCTGATATCATCGTCTGCCATTTGGGGTTGACGACTGGCGGCTCGATTGGCGCTGAAACAGCATTGACGCTCAATCAGTGTCCAGCCCTCGTGGATAAATGGGCTGCGGCCGCAATGGCGGTGAATCCCGATGTCATTGTGCTTGTCCACGGCGGACCGGTCGCGATGCCGGACGATGCAGAATACGTGCTTAAGAATACAAAACACTGCCACGGATTTTATGGCGCGTCCTCCATGGAGCGGCTGCCAACCGAATTGGCGCTGACGGAGCAAACAAGAAAATTCAAGAGTATCGGCCGTTAGGCGGAAGAGGGAGACAAGGTCATGACTGGCGAACTGATTGGGCAACTGGTTCTTTGGCTCATATTGGCAATCATCGTCATATTCATCGTTTACTGGGTGATGAATTGGCTTTACCGGCGTTCTTCGAAAGAAGTCGCATTTGTGCGTACCGGTTTCCTTGGCGAAAAAGTGGTTATCGACGGCGGTGCATTCGTATGGCCGATCATCCACGACATAACGCCGGTGAACATGAATACGCTTCAGCTTGAAGTGGTTCGCGAAAAAGAAAACGCCCTCATTACAAAGGACCGCATGCGCATCGATGTTGAGGCGGAGTTTTACGTTCGCGTCGGCCAGAACCGTGAGGCTGTTTCGGCTGCTGGCGCGACCCTTGGCCGCCGGACATTGGAGCCCGAACGTATCCATTCGCTGTTGTCCGGTAAATTTGTTTCGGCGCTGCGAACCGTAGCCTCGCAAATGTCGATGGAGGAGCTCCACGAGAACCGTGACCTCTATGTCAAGCGTGTCCGGGAAGCAGCGCAAGAGGGACTGGACAAAAACGGTCTTGAACTGGAAAGCGTGGCAATCACCGATATCGACCAGACGAATATCGAATATTTCAACCCGTCCAACAAGTTTGACGCCGAAGGCTTGACGACCGTCATCGAGGCAATCGAGGCACGCAGGAAGTTGCGCAATGACATCGAACAGGATGCGATGATCAAGATCCGCGCGCGTAATCTTGAAGCCGAAAAACAGGCTCTGGAGATTGAAAGGGAGAGCGAGGAAGCCCGGCTGGAGCAGGAACGCTCCGTTGAATTCCGGCGTGCGCAACAACGCGCTGAACTAGTACGAGAACGCGCCGAGCGCGAGACAGATGCAGAACAGGCAAATATTATCAGCCGCGAGGCGATCGAACGAGCACGGATTACGAACGAAAGGCAAATCTCGGAAGCTCGGATTGCGTCGGAGCGCGACATTCGTCAGATGGAAATCGAACGTCAAAGGGTAATTGATGAAGCCGAAATCGTTACGCGCGAGCAGATTGAAAAAGCGCGTATCAGCCAGGAAAAGAACCTTACGGAAGAGAGAATTAAAACACAGCAGCAAACTGATGCTGCAGAAATTTCTGCAAAGGAAATGATCGAGAAGGCCCGAATAGCCCAGGAGCGCGCGATCACCGAGGCGCGGATAGCCAGGGACCAGGAAACACAGTCCCGGGAAATCGAGCGGCAACGCACGATCGACGCAGCAGATATCCAGGCAAAGGAACAAACCGAAAAGGCGCGCATTGCCCAGGAGCGGAGCGTGTCCGAAGCACGCATCGAACTGGACCAGAATACGAAACAGCGCGAAATCGCCAGAAATCTCGCCATTCAGGAAGACGAAATTGCCTCTCGCGAGGCTGCAGAGAAACTGCGAATTGCCCAGGAAATGGCAACCGAAGCAGAGCGTATATCGTCGCGCAAAACGACACGCGAACTGGAAATCGCTCGTAACAGGATAATCGAAGAAGCAGAAATCGCGGCCAGCGAATATATCGAGGCGGCGCGCATTGCCCAGCAGAAAAATCTCGCGGTTCAGAAAATCGAGAGTGAGGAAGAAACCCGCGGCCGCGAAGTCCGCCGTAATCAGACAATACAGGTGGCGGAAATCGAGGCGCGAGAAGCTGCAGAAAAACTGCGCATCGCCCAGGAAATGACAACGGAAGCAGAACGCATATCGTCGCGCAGAACGACCCGCGAACTCGAAATTGCTCGTAACCAGGCGATCGACGAAGCGGAAATCGCTGCTAATGAGTTCGTTGAAGCTGCGCGCATTGCGCAACAGAAAAAGATTACTGTACAGCGTATCGAGAGCGAAGAGGAAACAAGGGAACGCGAAATCCGGCGTGAAAAGGCGGTTCGCGAAGCAGAGATCGCTTCCGAGGAAGCGACAGAAGCAAAACGCATCGCCAAGGAAAAGAAAGTTGCAGCTGAGCGTATCGCCTATGAGCAGGATCTGCGCGAGCGCGAAATAGCCAGAAACCGGACCGTTGAAACAGCCAGCATTAAGTCGCTGGAAGACATTAACGAAGCTCGCATTGCCGAGGGAGCGAGAACCAAGGCCAAGGAAATTGAGAAACAGGCCGAGATCCGGTCCCGAGAAATCGAAAAGAATGAGGCGATTGCAAGCGCGGAAATCTCTTCGAAGCGTCTGGTTGACCAGATGCGCATAGAAAAGGAACAGACGACCGCCGTAGAAAAGATTACCAGCGACGAAAAAGTTCGCGCTTTGGAGATTGGTCGTAACAAAGCCATTGATTACGCGCAAATCTCAGCCGATGAGGCAATCGAAGCCGCACGCGTAGCCAAGCAGAAAATCATTGATGCCGAACGCATCGCCGCCGAAAAGGAGATCGACACCGTCAAAATCGAACGCAAGAAGGCAATCGAACATCTCGAAATCGCGCGGATGCAGGCGCTCCGTGAAGCTGAAATCGAATCCAAGGAAGATATCGAACGCGCACAGATTGCTTCCGAGCGGGGGCTTGATGAAGCCAGAATCAGCCACCAGACGGAACGGCGCCGCCTTGAAGTCGAGCGCGAGAAAAACGTTCAGTCAGCCGAGATGGAAAAGGCCATCGAACTCTACAAGAAATCTCTCGATCAAAGTGCAGCCCAGGCTGAATCCGAAATGGCGCGCGCCCGAGCTGTCGAGGCCGTTGAAAAAGCCAAAACTGTCGAAGAGACGGAAATCGCAAACCGCCGCAAGAGTGTGGACGTTACCCTGGCCGAAAAGCTGGCTCAGGAAAAACGCATTGCAGCCGAGGCCGAAAGCGTGCGTGCCGCAGTCGAAGCTCAGGCACAGCTCCTCATCAACGAAGCAGAGAATGTGCTGACCGACGGCGCACGCAAATCGCTGTTCAAGCGCAAGATGCTTGAGCACATTGAAGGGATCGTTGCCGCTTCGGTCAAACCGCTTGAAAAGATCAATGATATTAGAATTATGCAACTCGGTGGCAGTGGAACTGCCGGATTGGGATTTGGCGGTGAAGACGGTCTTGGAAGCCGCGGCGGCGGTGGTGGCAGTCCCACCGACGAGGTCATCAACTCGGCGCTGCGTTACCGTGTGCAGGCGCCGATGATTGACAGCCTGTTGAATGATTTGGGCATTGATGGTTCCAACCTGGCCAAACAGGGCGGACTCATTCGTGAAGCCAGCGACATGCAGCGCATTGCCAAGGAAGTCGGTACCGGCAGGCCGAAAAGCCCGGACGACAATGGCGATACCAAAAGCTCCACCGAAAAGAAATCTGACGACAGTTCAAGCAAAAGCAAGAAATAGGATCGGCAATGGCCCGGGTTTACGTATCAAGTGTCATCAATGCTACTGCCGAAAAGGTCTGGGAGCGGGTGCGTGACTTCAACGCACTGCCAAAATGGCATCCGAGAATCCGGGATAGCCGGATAGAAGATGCCTTGCCATCCGACAAGGTCGGCTGCATTCGGAATTTCAACCTTCAAAACGGCGACAACATAAGGGAGCAATTGGTCGGACTTTCGGATTACGATCTCTTTTTCAGCTACACAATGCTCGAAAGCCCGATGCCTTTGTCTGACTATGTTGCGACCTTCCGGCTCACACCGGTGACTGACGGTGGCCGTTGCTTTGTTGAATGGTCGGCCGAATTCAATTGCGGCCCGTCCGATGAAGCAGACTTGGTAAGCGGAATCGGAACGAACGTGTTTCAGGGTGGATTTGATGCCCTGAAGAGGCATTTCGGAGCCCGGTGATGGTAAAGATTGTACGCAGCACCATACTGAACACACCGGTCGAGCAGGTATGGGAAGTGCTGCGTGATTTCAATGGTCACGACCATTGGCATCCGGCGGTTGCAACAAGCCAGATCGAACGCGGCGAAAGCGCCGATCAGGTGGGGTGCATACGGCGGTTCAAACTGGGCGACGGTTCCGAACTGCGCGAGCAACTGCTGACATTATCGGATCTGGAACAAACCTATTCTTATTGCCTGCTGGATACGCCAATTCCGCTGCACAACTATATTTCGCATGTGCGTCTTCTTCCGGTAACCGACGGCAACGAAACGTTTTGGCACTGGGAAGGCCGTTTTGACACGCCCGCGGGGCGCGAAAACGAGCTTGGCACGATGGTTGGAACAGATATCTACGAGGCGGGATTCGAAGCGCTTCGCGCATATCTAGGCGGGGAGGCCATACAGTGATTACCGTTGACACATACACAAATGCAAATGAGGTATCAGGCGCATTTGGCAGCGATACGGCCATAATGGGCGGCGGCACATTGCTTATGGGAGCCCTCAACTACGGGCGGCAAAACATCACGAAAATTGTTCGAATTACCGACCCTGTGATGAAGCAGATTGCAGACGCTGGGGACCGTATCACCATTGGGGCAGGGGTGACGATGAGCGAGGTCATCCGCTCCCGTGATTTGGTATTCCTCGCTCCTGTCGCCCAGAGTGTTGGCGGGCCTGCCATCCGCAACATGGCAACTTTGGGCGGCAATCTTTTTGCCGGGACTCCCTATGGAGATTTCACAGTCGCGCTGTTGGCGCTTGATGGAATTGTGAAATACGCGAATGGCAGTGAGCAGGACTTGGAGGGATTTCTGGCAAGCCGGGGAAATCGGAGAGATCTGGTTGTTTCGGTCAGTGTCAAGAAACCGGCGGCGAACGAGTTCCGCTACCGCAAGGTGGTGCGCGTCAAGCCGATGGGCCGATCGGTGCTGTCAATTGCCGCCCGGCTGCCGACATCAGCAGGACGCATCGCAAATCCGCGAGTTGCGTTTGGCGCGATGGGTACAACGCCCCTGCGTGCCAAGGCCGTCGAAAGTGCACTCGACGGAGCGGCACTGGATGCAAACGGCATCCAGGCTGCACTTGCGGCAGTTTCGAAGGAATTTCAACCGCCCGACGATTCGCTTGCCAGCGGCTGGTACCGAAACGAGATCGCACCGGTATACCTGCGGCGTCTGCTCCTCAACGAGGGAGGCGCGTAATGACTAAGACGCCGCTGCAATTTACTCTCAATGGCAAGGACACTGCTGTTTTCGTTGATGGCGGGGCGAATCTTCTCGATGTCTTGCGCAGGGTGGTCGGTGACCTGTCTCCGAAATACGGTTGTGGTCAGGGCACCTGCGGCACGTGCACTGTCCTCGTCGACGGCGAGCCGCAATTGTCATGTCTGACATTGGCAGAAAGCATGTCCGGACACTCGCTGGAAACCCTGAACGGGCTGGCCACCGGCGCGAACCTGCATCCGCTACAGCGAACATTCATGGAAAGCTTTGCCGCCCAGTGCGGGTATTGCACGCCCGGCATGATCATGGCTGCCAAGGCGTTGCTTGCAAAGAACCCGAACCCGACGCGCGAGCAGGTCATTGAAAGCATCTCGGGAAACATCTGCCGGTGCACCGGATATGAGCCGATTATTGATGCCATTCTTCAGGCTGCCGTCGAAATGCGTTCCGGGAGGGTTGCCTGATGTCTTCGGTCGAATTTCGCAAGGACCTGTTTGCAGATGAACGGGATGACAATCTCAACGAAATAGGCAAGCCGACAAGGCGACAGGACATTTTGGGCCACGTCACAGGCCGTTCGCCATTTTTCGACGATCACCTGTTTGACGGCCTTTTGCATCTGAAATGTGTTCGCTCACCACATCACCATGCTCGGATTCGTGCGATCAGCACCACGGCTGCCGAAACCATGCCGGGCGTTGTCAGGATAGTCCGGCCGGAAGACGTGCCCAACAACATCAACACGCTCCTTTCGCTGATCAATTTCGGTCGCGATGACGAAGCGCTGCTTCAGGGCAAGAAAGTGGCCTACCGCGGAGAAGCCGTTGTCGCAGTCATAGCCGAAACGGAATTGCAGGCGCGCAATGCCTGCAAGGCAGTGCAGGTGGATTATGAGGAACTGCCGCATGTGCTTGATGTGGAACTGGCGCTGAAGCCGGACGCACCGGTAGTCAACGAAGAATATCCCAACAACACCTTCGACTACCATGATCTTTATGACCATCAGAAACTACGGTTCGGCGATACCAACAAGGCTTTTTCCGGCGCCGACCATATCATCGAGGGCGAATACCAGATGTCCCCCATCGAACAGGCGCCGACAGAAACTTGCGGAGCGATAGCGGCGCCGGAAATCAATGATCGCTACGTCTGCTACACTTCCACCCAGGCGCTGTTTTTCTCGTTGGGAACCACGGCGAAGCTACTGAACATGCCGTCGTCCCGCCTTCATTTTATCGGCGGGACTGTTGGCGGAGGCTTTGGTGGCAAGGTCGACTCGCTGCACGAACCGCTTGCGGTGCTCGGGGCTCACCTGACGGGCCGGCCGGTCAAATACTGCTTCGACAGGGCCGAGGAAATGCAGGTCGGTGCACCGCGAGGAGCCGAACTGTGGCGTATCAAGGACGGCGTGATGAAAGACGG
>JAHEGF010000246.1 GCA_024645155.1 Phyllobacteriaceae bacterium
GGCTACTGAAACGAGAGACAGGTTGGCACCATCCATAATCGCACCGTCAAGCATCGCTTTGCGAAGATCGGTACTGGTCAGGTCTGCGCCAGCCAGGTTTGATTTCGTGAGATTGGCGCCGGAAAGAACCAATAGGTTTTTCTTGCAATCATGCCAGTCTATCCCGGGACCCGGTTTGTCGCTGCAATCGGCATAGGCAGGGGTTGCCCGGCACAAGGCTCCGGCTACACAAATCAACATTGCAAGGCGCGCGGCATATGGCATCTTAACAGGTACTCCAACAACGGGTGTCACCATAACACTCAAACAAGCTTGCCGTCACTTTCCGGTGGTTGCAGCGCCAGGATAACACGATATAAAAAAGTTCGGTCCATGATGGCCGGTCTTTGACTTGTCCATACCGGCAGATTTGATAGGAATTACGGCAATGGCAAGAGCAAAAATGAGTATGGACGAACTGATTGTGGCTCTGCAGGGGCTACCGGCATGGCGCCAGGTGGAGGGCCGTGATGCGATTTCAAGAACATTCCGGTTTCGCGACTTCAACGAAGCCTTCGGGTTTATGGCCCGCGTGGCCCTGATCGCGGAAAAAATGGACCACCACCCGGAATGGTCGAATGTCTACCGGACTGTCGATATTGTCTTAACAACCCACGATGCCGGGGGCGTGACCCCGCTTGATATTGATCTTGCCCGAAAAATCGATGCAGTGGCTGAAGCCGCGAGTTAGGCTGAAATCAGCCCGGACTTGCATTATTTCGATCAGGTACCCACATTTTGCCAAGGAATGTCAACGGGAGGCCGCTATGGAAAAAGCCCGGATTGAGGAAATACTGCCCGCCGGCAAAGCGCCGGCAAGCACCGCTCGCGAAGAACGCGTCCGTAGCCGTTTCTGGTCGACTTTCCGCAAGGCAGCCGGGCAGATCCCTTTTGCCGAGGATGTTGTTGCAGCTTATTACTGCGCTCTTGATGCCAAGACACCGCAACGCGCCAAGGCGACGCTTTTGGCGGCGCTTGCCTATTTCATCGTACCGGTCGACTTCATTCCGGATTTCATCATCGGCGTGGGGTTTGGTGATGACATGGCGGTACTTACCGCTGCAATTGCCACCATTCGCGCGCACATGAAACCCGAGCATTATGACGCGGCACGCAAGGCGCTCGACAACGAATCGTGAAACTTTTAAGCCAGCGGCCAAACTCTTGCCGTTTTCATGGACAATTCCATCAGTCTGGGACCGCAGGGCGATGTGCTTTCAGCCCATTCAAATACCATGATGCACACCGGCAAAGGGCAATCGGGTTTACCCTTTCGTAACCCCGATTAATTAAAACTGAATCCATATTGCTGGGTGGTATTTACCGCGCAGCGGGACATCTTTAGGGAACCAACGAAATCATGCGCACTCTCTTTTCGGCAACAGCAGTTTCGTTCCTGATACTGGCTGCAACGCCCTCCATGGCACAACCTGTTTCAAAAATTCAGCAATTCAATGCATGGGGCACGTATAGCTACACGGCGCAAAGCGGCAAAGTCTGTTACGTGCTGTCAATCCCGACCGATAAAAAACCCTCCAACCTCGATCATGGCGACATCTATTTTTTCGTCAGCCAGAAACCGGGGCAGAATATCTCTTTTGAACCGCAATTCATCGCCGGATACGATTTTCAGGAAAATTCAAAGGTTGAGGTTGTTGTCGAGGGCAAGACCTACACGATGTTTACCCGCGGCAAGTCCGCCTGGCTCGAAAACGCCGCCGAAGAACCGGCGCTTGTAGCCGCTATGAAGGCGGGAGCCGACATGCAGGTCAACGCCAAGTCGGGGCGTGGAAATTCCACCAATTATGCGTTTTCGCTGCGCGGCATCAGTTCAGCCCTGAAGTCAATTTCAGACTGCAAGTAACCCGGCGGATGCATTTCGCCGGATGACGCTGTCGCCTGGCTATGGTAGTTGGAACAATTATTGATGGCGCAGGCCGTTCACCTGCTGATCCAACAGGTTTCCATGGCAGTAACAATCGACCTTTCAACATCTGGAGCACGCAAGGCACCGCCGATTGGATCCGCGGCTGCGCCAACGGAAAAACCGTCCCTTGTCGGCATGGCACGCGATGACCTTGGTGAAGCCCTGCGCTCGCTCGGTATTCCCGACAGACAGATCCGGATGCGTGTCGGCCAAATCTGGCATTGGCTGTATGTCAGGGGGGTCAGCGACTTTGCGCAGATGCTCAATATATCAAGGGAATTGCGGTCCGCCCTGAGCGCGAATTTTTCCATTGCCCGCCCACAGATCGTCGAGGAGCAGATTTCCGAAGATGGAACGCGCAAATGGCTGTTCCGTTTTCCGTCACGCGGTGCAGGCCGCCCCGTCGAGGTCGAGACGGTCTATATTCCCGAAGAAGGCCGCGGAACATTGTGTATTTCTTCGCAGGTTGGCTGCACGCTGACCTGCACCTTCTGCCACACCGGCACACAGAAATTGGTACGCAACCTGACCGCCGAGGAAATCCTGGCGCAATTGCTGACGGCGCGCGACCGGCTCGGCGATTTTCCCGATGCCGATACACCGGCAGGCGCCATTGTTCCTGCCGAAGGCCGCAAGATTTCCAACATTGTCATGATGGGCATGGGTGAGCCGCTCTACAATTTTGAAAACGTTAAAAAGGCGCTGCTGATTGCCTCGGACAATGAAGGCCTGTCTCTGTCGAAGCGGCGCATTACGTTGTCAACCTCCGGCGTGGTGCCTGAAATCTACCGCACCGGCGAAGAGATCGGAGTCATGCTGGCGATCTCGCTTCACGCGGTGCGTGACGAATTGCGCGACGAACTGGTACCGATCAACAAAAAATACCCGATTGCCGTATTGCTGGAAGCCTGCCGCAACTATCCTGGCCTATCGAACGCAAAACGTATCACTTTCGAATATGTCATGCTGAAAGGCGTCAATGACACACCCGCCGATGCCACGGAACTGGTCCGTTTGCTGAAAGGCATTCCGGCCAAGATCAACCTGATTCCATTCAACCCCTGGCCGGGCTCGCCTTACGAATGCTCGGACTGGGAAACGATCGTCGCCTTTGCCGACAAGGTCAACCGTGCCGGTTACGCCTCGCCGATCCGCACACCGCGTGGCCGTGACATCCTTGCTGCCTGCGGCCAGTTGAAATCGGAATCCGAACGCCTGAAGAAAGCCGACCGCCTGGCGCTGGAAGCAGCGATGATTTCCGGCCACGGTGAATAGCGGTCTTTGATGCTTGTCCGGACGGTCCTATTCGCGTTTCTGATACTGGCCGGTACATTCTCGGCACCTGTGGTTCCCGCATCTGCTTCGGAAGCGGTGAAAATATCGGCGTCCTCGAAATGGCGCGGCAAAACGATCATCCTGGCGGCGGAGTTTTTCCGTCCGGACCGCAACGGCAAGGTGCCCGTAGTCATTCTCATGCATGGTTGCGGCGGGATGCATGCATCTGTTCGCGGATCGCTCAATGCCCATGCCCGCCATTTGACCGGTAATGGTTTTGCCGCACTTGTGCTTGACAGTTTTGGCCCGCGCCGGATTGGAGGCGGGTGGGTATGCGGGACCACGGGGCGCCTGGCGGCCGCGCGTTTTTACCGGCAAACCGACGCAAATGATGCTGCCCGGTGGCTGCAGGCTCAACCGGGAATTGATGACCGCAACATATTCCTGATGGGGCAGAGCAATGGTGGAAGCACCGCCATTATTGCCGCGATGAATTCCACGGTATTCCGGGCAGTAGCCGCCTTTTACCCGTGGTGCGGAGCATTCATGTCATCAAGGGCTCCAAAAACGCCATTGATCGTTTTTGGCGGCGCACTGGACGATTGGGTGTCGCCTCAAGGATGCCGCGTTCGCGCACGTTCGAAACGCTACGATTATGTCGAATATGGCACGGTCGCCCATTCCTTCGATGTCCAATCCGGACTGACCAGCTATCGCGGCCACCGTGTCGGCTACAATGCGACCGCAACCGCAGACAGCCGCAATCGCATGGTGCGGTTTTTTCGCAAGCACCTGCGCTAGCGGCTCAGCGTGTTTGCGTCATCAGGATTTTCACCGCGAAAGCCGAGAACACCCCTGCAAACAGCCAGTCGACGATTCGTGTCACCAGAGGTTTGCTGCGCAGCATCAACGCGAACCGGTCTGCAGCCAGGATCATGGGAATGGTGATCGGCACGGACACCACGATAACCATGATACCGAGGAACATCAGCTTGCCCGGCGCATCAGGATCTGCTGCCGACACGAACTGCGGTAGAAAGGTTACGAAAAACAGGATGATTTTTGGATTGAGCAGATTGATGCCGATGCCGGTCATCCAGTTGGCAAGCAGGCTCTTTTTTACCTTTGCACCGGTGTTGAGCGAGAATGCCGAACCAGATCGTATGGCCTGGATAGCCAGCCAGATGAGATAACCGGCACCGCCGATTTTCAGTGCGAAGAACGCATTCGGTGACGCAACGATGAGCGCCGAAAGGCCGATCGCAATCAGGGTCGAATGAATGAAGATACCGGCCATCGCCCCCATCATGCAGGCCAAGCCCGCTGCGCGGCCCTGCGAAAGTGCGCGGCCGACATACAGGGTCATATCCGGGCCAGGCGTGATGGCAAGAATGACGATTGCAATCGCAAACTGGACGAGTATCGCGCTGTCTGGAATGAACGGCATTTAAAAACCGACCCGTATCGTTGAGAAATCCGACACTAGATAATGCCGCCATTGTTTGCCACAAAAAATACTCTCGAAAGCATGCCTTGCCCTGATCCGCCATCCTGATATTAGTGCGCCAAAATTGGTACGGCGCGATGCCGCAAAGTTTCCGGGGTTGGGTATGACAAAGTGGAAAGACGTAAAGAAGGTTGTCTTGGCGTATTCGGGCGGTCTCGACACCTCGATTATTCTGAAATGGTTGCAAAC